>JAAYGP010000348.1 GCA_012727625.1 Clostridiaceae bacterium | reverse complement strand
TCATTATATGACCGTTGTGGGTATGGAGGATTTGAAATGAAACTTATAAATGTTGGGTTTGGTAACATTGTATCTGCAAACCGGATTATCGCGATAGTCAGTCCGGAATCGGCGCCTATCAAACGCATTATTCAGGAAGCAAGAGACAGGGGAATGCTTATTGATGCGACCTACGGCAGAAGAACGCGCGCGGTTATAGTAACGGACAGTGATCATATAATATTATCCGCCGTTCAGCCGGAGACAGTTGCCAACAGGTTAAATGGCAAAGCCGGTGATTCTGTTGTAATAGACGATGAACAGGAGGATACGGAATGAAACCGGGGCTTCTTATAGTAGTATCAGGACCCGCAGGAGTAGGAAAGGGAACTGTCGTATCACAGGTAAGATTAAAAAACAGATATGTTGCCTTTTCTGTTTCTGCAACGTCACGCATTCCCAGACCAGGCGAAATTGACGGTGAAAATTATTATTTTGTTTCCAGGGAACGATTTGAGGAAATGATAAAAAACGACGAATTACTGGAATGGGTTGAATATTGCGGGAACTACTATGGTACACCAAAAGCGTATGTTGAAGCTGAATTGGCAAAGGGACGTATTGTAATTCTTGAAATTGATGTAGAGGGAGCCGGAAAGATAAAAAAGCAATACCCAAAGTCAGTTTCAATTTTTATAACACCGCCCACCCTTGATGAGCTGAGGAAAAGAATTACAAAAAGAGGGACGGAATCAACGGAAATAATTGAAGAGAGGATGGATCGGGCTGAAAAAGAACTTGACCATATTCATGAATATGATTATATTATTATAAATGATACGGTGGAAAAATCTACCAAGGAGTTTCTCCAAATACTTGAAAAGGAAAGAAATAACTATGGCAATGAGAATATAAAAAAAGGGGAGTGACAGTTTAGTGATTAAAATGATACAACCACCATTATCTGAATTGCTGAAAAAAATAGATAACAGATACACATTGGTGAATGTTACGGCTAAAAGGGCAAGAATGCTTACCAACGGAGCGCAGCCTTTGTCGGCGGTAAAATCCGACAAGGATGTCACTATAGCAATACATGAAATAAATGAAGGAAAGGTCAGGTACCGCAGAATAAAGCGTGATGCGGAGCCTGCCGAAAAAAGACAGGATACTGGAGGAATACAGTAATGGCGTTAGAAAAGACCATGGAAAAGATTGTTGCATTGGCCAAGAACAGAGGCTTTATTTTTCAAGGCTCGGAAATTTATGATGGATTGGCAAACACTTGGGATTACGGTCCTTTAGGTGTTGAATTTAAAAATAATGTTAAAAAATTATGGTGGAAAAAATTCATACAGGAGAATCCATACAATGTGGGGATCGATTGTGCTATTTTGATGAATCCCATGGTTTGGGTTGCTTCCGGCCACGTAGGTGGGTTCACGGATCCACTGATTGATTGCCGGCAATGTAAAACAAGGCACAGAGCAGATAACCTCATAGACAACTGGAACAGGGAAAACGGCATTAATATGGTTGTTGACGGGCTCAGCAACGAGGAAATGACACGGTATATAAAGGAAAACAACATAAGCTGCCCTGGTTGCGGAGGAAAGGATTTTACGAACATAAGAAAATTTAACCTTATGTTTAAAACTTTCCAGGGTGTAACTGAAGAATCACAAAATGAAATTTATTTACGCCCGGAAACTGCCCAGGGTATTTTTGTCAACTTTAAAAATGTTCAGCGGTCAACCCGGAAAAAAATTCCTTTTGGTATAGGCCAGATAGGAAAGTCCTTTCGAAATGAAATAACCCCGGGTAACTTTATTTTCAGAACCAGGGAATTTGAACAGATGGAGTTGGAATTCTTCTGTGAACCCGGTACAGATATGGAATGGTTCACATATTGGAAGGATTTCTGTAAAAATTGGCTTCTTTCCCTGAATATTAAAGAAGAAAATATAAAAATGAGGGATCACCGCAAGGAAGAGCTTAGTCACTACAGTACCGCAACCACAGACATTGAATACAAGTTTCCCTTTGGCTGGGGAGAGCTTTGGGGAATAGCCAACAGAACAGATTTTGACCTGAAGCAGCATATGCAGCATTCAAAACAAGATATGAGTTATTTTGATCCCGTAACAAATGAAAAATACATTCCATATTGTATTGAGCCATCGCTGGGCGCGGACAGGGTTGCTCTTACTTTCCTTTGTGAAGCATACGATGAGGAGGAAGTTGGCGAAGGAGACGTACGTACGGTTCTGCGTTTCCATCCGGCTCTGGCACCGGTTAAAATTGCGGTGCTGCCTTTATCCAAAAAGCTGGGTGAAGAAGCCTTTAAGATTTATGCCGGGCTTTCAAAGCTTTATAACTGCGAATATGATGAAACAGGAAGTATAGGGAAAAGGTACCGTCGCCAGGATGAGATAGGGACCCCATACTGTGTTACCTTTGATTTTGATTCACTTGAAGATAAAAAAGTAACTGTTCGTGACAGAGATTCTATGGAGCAGATCAGAATTCCAATTGAGGATTTAAAGGATTATTTCTCCGGGAAATTTGATTTCTGATCATAATCATTTCTATGCGATTTTGTTTACTTTCACGAAACACTCAGCCGGTGTTTCGGGAAAGTTATTTTAATTTTTCATTATTTTTTATACAAATTGGCTTTTTATTTCAATTTGTAATAAAACAGTTGTTAGATTGGAAAACATATGTTATTATTGACTCTGTGACAGGAAAACACTAACTTTTGTCATTGTCGTATCATAAAAAAACTGATAACACTATTCAAAACGAATGGCAATTTATTGGATGGGTAATTGCATTCAGGTATAAACAATAATAACAACGAAAGCTCATGCCACTAACAAAAGGGGCGCTGAAATTTGAAAAAAATGTATAACTATAGATTAGGAGGAAAATATATGGCGAAATATGTATACCTTTTCAGTGAAGGAAACGCATCCATGAGAAATCTTCTTGGTGGTAAGGGTGCCAACCTTGCCGAAATGACAGGTTTGGGTCTGCCTGTTCCAAGAGGTTTTACAGTTACAACAGAAGCCTGTACACGCTACTATGAGGACGGAAAGGTCATTGCAAAGGAAATTGAAGACGAGATTTATCAAAGCCTTGCTAAAACCGAGAGTATTGTGGGCAAGAAATTTGGTGATCCAAACAATCCGTTTCTTGTTTCAGTGCGCTCCGGCGCAAGAGCTTCCATGCCCGGAATGATGGACACCATATTAAATCTTGGTCTTAACGATGTTGTGGCGGAGGGGCTTGCACGCCTTACCAACAATCCGCGTTTTGCATACGATAGCTACAGACGGTTTATCACCATGTTTTCAGATGTTGTTATGGAAATTCCAAAGACAAAGTTTGACAGGATTATGGACGGTATAAAAGAAGAAAAAGGTGTAACCGCAGACACGGATTTGGATGCGGAGGATCTTAAAAAGCTTTCATTTTTATTTAAGGATTTATACAAGCAGGAAAAGGGAGAGGAATTCCCGCAGGATCCCAAAGTACAGTTAATGGAGGCCATTAAGGCTGTATTCCGTTCCTGGGACAATCCAAGAGCCGTTGTATACCGAAGGCTTAACGATATACCATCCGACTGGGGCACTGCCGTTAATGTTCAGGAAATGGTCTATGGCAATATGGGAGATGATTCCGGTACCGGGGTTGCCTTTACAAGGGATCCTTCAACCGGCGAGAAAAAATTATATGGCGAGTTCTTAATGAATGCCCAGGGCGAAGACGTTGTTGCGGGTATAAGAACCCCCGAGCCCTTGGAAAAGCTTAAGGAAATAAATCCGGATGCGTATCAGCAGTTTGTTGACATAGCTGAAAAGCTTGAAAAACATTACCGTGACATGCAGGACATGGAGTTCACCATCGAACGCGGAAGGCTTTTCATGCTCCAGACAAGAAACGGCAAAAGAACAGCCAACGCTGCCCTGAAAATTGCCGTGGAACTGGTTAAGGAAGGCATGATCACAAAAGAGGAGGCCTTAACCAAAGTAGAGCCAAGACAGCTTGATTCTTTGCTGCACCCGCAATTCGAGCAAAAGGCGCTTAATAACGCAAAGCCTGTTGCCAAAGGGTTGCCGGCATCCCCGGGAGCTGCCACAGGCAAGATTTATTTTACTGCCGAAGATGCGGTTAAAGCTTTCGAGGGAGGAAACAAGCAGGTTATTCTTGTCCGCCTTGAAACATCTCCGGAAGACATTGAAGGTATGCATGTTTCGCAAGGTATTCTTACCGGCCGTGGGGGAATGACGTCCCATGCGGCGGTTGTTGCGCGCGGTATGGGCTGGTGCTGTGTTGCAGGCTGCGGGGAAATAAAAATAAACGAAGAAGAGAAATATTTTATTGATAAAACAGGAAAAAGATACAATGAAAGTGATTGGATATCCCTTGACGGTTCCACAGGAAATGTATATGGCGAAAAACTGCCTGCGGTGCCCCCGGTAATGACAGACTACTTTAATACTTTTATGTCATGGGCGGATGATGTTCGCAGACTGAAAATCAGAACCAACGCGGATACGCCGGCAGATGCTGCCCAGGCTTTAAAATTCGGTGCCGAAGGTATTGGTCTTTGCCGTACGGAGCATATGTTCTTTGAAGCTGACAGAGTTTTCGCATTCAGACAGATGATTGTATCAGAAGATGCGGAACAGAGAAAGAAAGCCCTTGATAAGCTCCTGCCAATGCAAAGAAGCGATTTTGAAAGCATCTTTACTGAAATGAAAGGGCTTCCTGTTACAATAAGGCTGCTTGATCCTCCGCTTCACGAGTTTTTACCCCAGGATGATGATGATATTGAGGAATTAGCAAAAGAGCTTGGCCAGCCTGTATCAGAGCTTAAGTCTCTTATCAGGAGTCTGCATGAGTTAAATCCAATGATGGGACACAGAGGCTGCCGCTTAGCCGTGTCTTACCCGGAAATTGCGGAAATGCAGACCAGGGCCATAATAGAAGCAGCCATCAATGTAAATAAAAAGGGAATGAATGTTACGCCTGAGATTATGATACCGCTGGTTTGTGAAGTAAAAGAACTGAAATTTGTCAAGGATATAATTATAAAGACAGCTGATTCAATAATAGCGCAGGCGGGCGTGAAGCTTGACTATATGGTCGGGACCATGATAGAGATCCCAAGAGCTGCTCTTCTTGCTGATGAAATTGCGACAGAGGCCGAGTTCTTCTCCTTTGGTACAAATGACCTGACCCAGATGACATATGGATTAAGCCGTGACGACGCGGGTAGAATCCTTGAAGACTATTATCAGGCAAATATATTCGAGGCAGATCCTACAGCCAGGATAGATCAGAAAGGTGTAGGCAAGCTTATGAAAATGGGTGTTGAGCTGGGAAGTAAGGCAAGACCGGACTTAAAACTCGGTATCTGCGGCGAGCACGGCGGGGATCCGTCTTCCATTGAATTCTGTCATGACATAGGTCTTGACTATGTTTCATGTTCACCATTCCGTGTGCCTATTGCAAGACTTGCCGCTGCACAGGCAGCCATCCGCAGCAAAAATCAGAAGAAATAATATTAAAAAAAGCATGTTTTATAAGCATGAAATTTAGGTTAGTCAAAGTATGAAAGGGGCGCTTCGGTGCCCCTTTCGAAGTTTATTACTGTTTACAGGTTATGCTAAAAGATATTGTGCAAATAGTTAGGTATTTATTATTTTCTTCCATTGTCAATTCAACCTTTCTCAATTGTAACCACCCTTTACATAAGATATGAAAGTTTTATTATACTATACTTTTCAGGT
>JAAYGP010000347.1 GCA_012727625.1 Clostridiaceae bacterium | reverse complement strand
TGTTTCATCAACAAACGGTAAAAAATTATAAACAATTTCCTGTGGACAACTTGTTTTTATTTTGTGGACAAACTCGAAAAAACAGAAAAAAATTTTTCTGTTGAAAAGAAGGACAAGTTATACACAGAAATAGTAACAGGCAATAACCCGGAAATAACTGTATTATGTTCAGTTTTCAACAGTATAAACAATACTTATTATTATGATTACTTATCTATAAATATATATATATGAATATAAAGGGAGGTTTAGAACATGAAATTTGTTTGTTCAAAACATGAATTGTATGAAGCAATATCAACAGTACAGAAAGCTGTTATGCCAAAGGCGACGCTGCCGATTCTGGAAGGAATATATATCGAAGCAGATGAAAATGTAAGACTTGTAGGAAACTGCTTTGACCTCGGAATAGAATTTTCTGTAAAAGCGGACGTAATGAGCGCGGGATCAATTGTTTTAAATTCCAGAATATTCGGAGATATTGTAAGAAAACTTCCTGAAAGCGAAGTGTTTTTTGAAGTTAAGAAAAATTACAACACAGTTATAGAGTGCGGAAATTCATACTTTGAAATTAAAGGAATGTCTGCCGAGGGCTTTCCCATGCTTCCTGAGATAGAAGAAGAGAAAAAAGTAAGTATTGCGCAGATGTCTCTTAAAGAAATGATAAAAAAGACCATATATGCCATAAGTACGGACGAAAACAGAAAAATACTGACAGGATCCCTGATCGAAGTTCAAGACGGGGAATTTACAATAGTCTCTCTTGACGGGTTCAGACTTGCGCTGGCAAAAGCCCTGATAAAGGAAGCTGTTGAATTTAACGCTGTCATACCAGGAAAAAACCTGAATGAGATTCATAAAATTATGGAACAAAAAGAAGATGAGGTAAAAATAACTTTATCGGAAAACCAGGCTTTGTTTGAAATGAATGGATGCAGAATAATTTCAAAGTTGCTGAGCGGGGAATTTATGAATTATAAATATTTCATACCTGAACAGTTTGAGACGGAAATAACAGTTGACACAAGAGAGTTTATTAACAGTATAGAAAGAGCCTCGCTTATAACCAGTGATGACAGAAGATTTCCTGTTAAACTTATGATCAGTGATGACAAAATGATTGTAACGTCAAGCGCGGAAATAGGGATTTCCAAGGAAGAGCTTAAAGTTGAAATGGATGGGCTGGATATCACAATAGGATTTAATCCGAGATATCTTTTGGATTCTCTGAAAGTTATAGATGATGAAATGATAAGGGTTTCATTCAGCTCGTCCGTGGGTCCGTGTGTTATAAAACCAATTGAAGGTGACAGGTTTATATTTATGGTTTTGCCTGTCAGAATGAATTCATAGTTATGGAGAAGTTAAATGGAAACAGTAAGAATTACAACACCATATATAAAACTTGAGCAGTTTTTCAAACTGGCCAGGATATGCCAGTCCGGCGGTGAAGCAAAGATGCTGATACTAAGCGGTAAAGCATATGTTAATGATGAAAAGGAAACAAGACGCGGAAGAAAATTAATGGACGGTGATATTGTTTCTTATGAAAACAGAAATTTTCTGATCCGTCGGGACGGTGGTTTTGATGGAGATAAAACGGCTTCACCTTAAGAATTTCAGAAACTACAAAGAAGAGGATATTTGTTTTTCCAGGGGCATAAGCCTTATATACGGAGATAATGCCCAGGGTAAAACAAACATAATCGAAGCTTTGTATTTGTTTGCAACAGGGAAATCCCACAGAACAAGAAATATGAATGAATTGATAATGCACGGGGAACAATTTTTTTATCTGTTGCTTGAATTTGAAGATAAAAATTATGCGCAAAAAATTGAGATAAAATTTGAGAAAGGAAAGAGAAAAGAGCTTTTTATAAATGAAGTTAAAAAAGACAGATTATCTGATTTGTTGGGAATTGTCCCGTCTGTTTTGTTCGCTCCGGAGAGTCTGTTGACAATTAAGGGCTCACCCGGCGAAAGAAGAAAATTAATTGATATTGTTCTATGCCTTGTAAACAAGACGTATTTATATAATTTACAGAAGTATAACAGAATATTAAAAAATAAAAACATACTGTTGAAACAGATACAGGCAGGCAAACAAAAGCCTGAAATGCTTAATGTGTGGAATGAAAGCCAAGCAGAAGCCGGCGCTTTAATCATAAAAGAAAGAGTGGCCCTGACAGAAAGCCTGGAAACCAGAATGGACAGGCTTTTGCTTGGTATTTCCGACGGCGGGGAGAATATAAAAATCAGATACAAAACTTCCATTGTAAACTGTGACAATGTGAGTGATGGCATATTATATACATTAAATGAAAACATGCAGAAGGAAATTGAGCAGGGAATCTGCTTATATGGTCCCCACAGGGATGATTTGGAGATTGATGTAAACGATAAAAATTCAAGGATATATTGTTCACAGGGACAGCAGAGATCTGTTGCTCTTGCCTTGAATATTGCAATTCTTGAGGAAATGGAATTAAGGATAGGTAAAACTCCTTTGCTTCTTCTTGATGATGTGATGTCGGAACTGGATGAGAAAAGACAAAAATATTTGTTTGATATAATAAATGACAAACAAACAATTATAACAACAACGGAAAAAACAAAATTCATGGAATCCGGAAAGGAAATATCATATATACATATAAAAAACGGTAAAATTATAGATCAGAAAGAATATCAGGGAAATATTCCAGATGAAATACAAAAACAAAGGTGGTAATTTAAAGAAAAACATTTTAGCTTAAAATGTTTTAAATATTTAATACCAATACATTGAAAAGTAAAAGGCTAAGCTTATGGCTGAATAAAACCATGAAAAATGCTGATAGCATAAAAACTCAAAAACATTTTTTAAAGTTTAGGCTCACCATGTGTTTGTGAAAAAGAAAAAATACAGCGCTGATGTTATATATTATTTTTTTAATTAAATTCCTATAACTTACCACTCTTTGTAAATTGAAAATAAGTTTTGTGTTATTGCGCAATATATATGGTGGTTTTATAGGAATCTGAAGTGTCAGCAACAACAGGAATTATTACTGGTCACATGTTCTGTTAAAAAGTGTTGTGCAATAAAAATACATTATTATTTCCATATGCATTTTTGCGGGCTTTGCCCTGCCATCTGCTTTGAAAAATGCACTACATTGATGTTGCATATTTTAAAAGCTCTGCGTTAAAAAACGTTTGCAAAAATATACAATTTTGCGAATGAAGCTATTGCTTCCACTATTGTAAAAAACTGAACTGAATAATAACTGAATAAGGGTGTGAACAGTAATCAGGATTTAAGCAATTAATGAAAGGATTAGTTTTATAACTTGCGTAATTTAATCCATTAGTCTAAAATAATTTAGGAAAAGGTGATGATATGTATTTGCATATAGGTGGAGATTACATTGTTTCAATAAAGGATGTAATTGCCATAATAGATATGGAAAAATCAACAATATCGCATGACACAAGAAATTTTTTAAAAATTTCAGAAGAAGAGGGCTTTATAATTAATGTTGTGGAAAATGAAATGCCCAAATCTTTTGTTATTGTGCAGGAGAAAAATAAAAGCAAGGTATATCTGTCACCTATTTCTGTAAAAACACTTTATAAAAGGCATTTATTATACAGATTAAAACATCGTTAATAATACATTAAATTGGAGGAAAATATGAATATACCCACAAAACAGGAAAAATATTATGGTGATGAACAGATTCAGGTATTAGAAGGTCTTGAGGCTGTCAGAAAAAGACCGGGAATGTACATTGGAACTACGTCATTAAGAGGGCTACATCATCTTGTTTATGAAATAATGGATAATAGCATTGATGAGGCGTTAGCCGGTTATTGCGATTGCATAACAGTAATAATAAACAAAGATAACAGTATAACTAATATTGACGACGGGAGAGGAATACCTGTTGGAATTAATAAAAAGATGGGTGTTTCAAATGTGGAGGTCGTTCATACAGTACTGCACGCGGGAGGCAAGTTTGGCGGAACAGGCTATAAGGTTTCCGGAGGACTGCACGGGGTTGGTGCCTCGGTTGTAAACGCTTTATCAGAATGGATGGAGGTTGAAGTAGCCAGGGATGGAAAGTTGTACAGTCAAAGATATGAAAGGGGAAAGCCTGTAACAGATCTTGAAGTTATAGGAGATGCTGACTATACTGGTACAAAAACAACATTTAAAGCAGATCCGGTGATTTTTGATGAAATATACTTCGATTATGATATTCTGCTGAAAAGGTTCAGAGAGCTGGCTTTTTTAAACCGCGGGCTGAAAATAAAGTTAATTGATGACAGGGAAGAAGTGCCAAAGGAAACATTGCTTCACTATGAGGGCGGTATTGTTTCCTTTGTGCAATATATAAATCAAAACAAAAATGTCATTCATCCGGATATAATTTATTTCAGCGGGGAGAAGGAAAACGCGGAAATTGAGATTGCAATACAATATACAGATTCATATGTTGAAAATGTATTCAGCTTTGCAAATAATATACCAACAACAGAAGGGGGAACCCATGTAACAGGATTCAAGACAGCTATTACAAAAGTAATTAATGATTATGCCAAGAAATATAATTTATTAAAGGAAAATGAGAAAAATCTTTCGGGCGAAGACGTTCGTGAAGGAATAACAGCTATAATAAATGTCAAGCTTTTGGAGCCGCAATTTGAAGGCCAGACCAAAACAAAGATTGGAAACGCGGATATGCGTTCATTTACAGAAAGCGTTGTTACAGAAAAGCTTCATGATTTCCTGGAGGAAAATCCAAAGACAGCCAGAATTATTATTGAAAAATCAATTACATCCTGCAGGGCCAGGGAGGCCGCAAGAAAAGCAAGAGAGATGACAAGGAGAAAATCAGCGCTTGAAACAACGTCACTACCGGGTAAGCTTGCAGATTGTCAGGAAAGAGATCCAAGCTTGTGTGAGCTTTTCATTGTGGAAGGTGATTCAGCCGGCGGTTCCGCAAAACAGGGAAGGGACAGGAGATTCCAGGCAATTCTTCCATTGTGGGGGAAAATGCTTAATGTTGAAAAAGCAAGAGCTGACAAAGTGTATGGAAATGATAAACTGACACCGGTAATAACAGCTTTGGGTGCCGGAATTGGTGAGGATATAGATTTAAGAAAATTGAGATATCACAAGGTAATAATTATGGCTGATGCTGATGTGGATGGTTCACATATAAGAACTCTGTTGCTGACGTTTATGTTCAGATATATGAAGCCCCTGGTTGAAAATGGACATGTATATATTGCCCAGCCGCCTCTGTATAAAGTGAAAAAAGGCAAGGAAGAGTATTATGTATATAATGACAGGGAACTTAATAAGCTAATGGATGAAAAAGGATGGATTAAAGGGGATTCAAATATTACAATACAAAGGTTTAAAGGCCTTGGTGAAATGAATTCGGATCAGCTTTGGGAAACAACAATGAATCCGGAAACAAGGAAACTTTTGAAAGTGGACCTGAACGATCCATTACTTGCAGACGAAATATTCACAATATTAATGGGAGAGAAAGTAGAACCGAGGAAAGAATTTATTCAGAAATACGCAAAACTTGTTACTAATCTTGATATCTGAAAAAAAATGCGACGAGTAATTGCTGAAAGGAACTGCAATTACTCGATTTATTTTTTATAGCAAAAATGAAGATCTTTGTTTAAAAGAATAGCAATTAATATAATAAGTATATAATATTATGCGGATAAGAAAAGAATAATAAATAATGTTATGATTTATAACTAAATGTTTCACGTGAATCAAAAAAATAATAATGAGGTACTTATGAATAATATAGACACAGTAAAATTTGATCTTGACGGAACACTTCTTGACACTCTTTCAGACTTAACTGACAGCGTTATTTCGCGTTGAAAAATACGTCATTTACAAATAAAGATGAGGATGAAGTGAGAGCATTTCTTGGCAATGGCGCGGAACGACTGATTGAATTATCTGTTCCAATAGGTAAAGTAAATCATTTATATTCAAAAGGTCTGTATGAGTTTAAAGAGTAATATAAAAAGAACATATTAAATAAAACAAAACCATACCCGGGAATTATTTCTTTGCTTAGTGAACTTTAAAAAAGACAGTATAAAATGGCTGTTGTATCGAATAAATTTGATGAGGCTGTTAAAATGCTGAACGGAAATTTTTTCCCGGAATATATAAAAGTGGCGTGTGGTGAAAAGGCAGGAGTTTTGAAAAAACCAGCGCCTGATACTGTCTTAAACGCATTGAGGGAATTAGGTTCAAAACCGTATACAGCAATATATGTCGGGGATTCTGAAGTTGACGCAAAAACTGCGGAAAACTCCGGTTTGATTTTTGTGGGTATAACATGGGGATTCAGAGAAAAAGTAAAATTGCTTAAAAAAAAGTTGAATATATTATTGATGAGCCGGGGAATTGTTGAGGATATTAAGTAATCAAATTACCTGAAGGAATATTGGGAAATCTGTAATTCTAACAGGTAAAACTTACCGGATAACAATTATGAGCCTGAAAAAAGCTTGAGTATTTTTGTCAGCACTAAGAGTTTGAAAAGCAGGTGAGGACTTTTAAAAACAGAAAAACAAGAAACAAATTTTGTTTTGAATGAGAAGTTTATGTTGCAATTTATACTAATCTGTATAAAACCGACGGATGCTTTGTAAAGGAATTTTGCATAAGTAAACTCAGACAAAAAGGAACAGTAAAGATCATTTAGAGGCTCAATCAGATAATGTAAAATTTATGATTCATTTTAAAAATTTGTGATCAATAATAATAAGAGAGCAGAATACATTTTCATAAGAATTACTTAATCAAAAGTATAAATCTATGAATACAAATAGTTTCTTGTTTAGTTGTTGGATAAAGGAATGGTGCTAAAAGATACTGTTCATATAATACAGTTACGGATCGGGTCGGATATCGTACAGTAGTGAAAAAAAAGAACTTCATATGCAGGAGCAGGTAAGTTAAAGCCCAGGCAAGCCGAAACTTGCAAAAATTCATATTTATATGGAAATAATTCATATGGAAATTATAACGTATGTTGCATTTTTGCTTAAACAGCAGGCTTGCTATTTCTCGTTTTCCTTTAAACATTTCTAAGCTTCTTTTCGCTAAAGTTTCCTTCAATTGCACATTATTTTTTAACAAAACCTGTGAAAATTGACCCAGAATGTTACTGTTCACACCCTGATTCAGATACTTACAGGTAAGATATTGTGCAATAGCGGAAACAAGAGCTTCATTTGCAGAAGCTGGTAAGTTAAACCCCAGGCAGGCCGAAACTCACAAAAATGTATATTATGATAATAATGTATGTTGCATTCTTTGCGAGTTTCGCTTTGCTGTTCCTTGCTTTCCTTTATACATTTATAAGCTTCATTCGCTAAAGTTTCTTTTTATTGCACAATATCTTTTAACAGTAACTGTGAACATAAATCTCATTGCTCAATATACGGGCCGGCTTTGACAGAACCTGAATCAGGTCAGGGTGAAAACAGTAAACCAAAAATGTTTCACGTGAAACATTTTTGGCTCTTATAATTTCATTTGTCATTATGATGTGATATAATGAATAGCAGTATCAAGAATGAGGTGTTAATACATGTCTAAAGC
>JAAYGP010000346.1 GCA_012727625.1 Clostridiaceae bacterium | reverse complement strand
TCACGGTGTTGCTCCGGGTGGGGTTTACAGAGCATCCCCTGTCGCCAGGGAACCGGTGAGCTCTTACCTCACCTTTCCATCCTTACCTTTTGAAAGCTTGATACGGGTGCAATTTGTAATTCGCCCGCATTAAGCCTTCAAAAGGCGGTTTATTTCTGTTGCACTTTCCTTCAAGTCGCCTTGACCGGGAGTTACCCGGCACCCTGCCCTATGGAGCCCGGACTTTCCTCGTAAGCGGCCTTTCGGCATGCTCACGCAATCATCTGGCTTACTCACTATCATCATATGCAATATTTTTATATAGGCATTATGGGATATACCCTATTCTACCTATATTCAAATATGTCCTTCCCATAATGCTCAACTATTATAACATCGTTGAACCTTTTTTTCAACATATCAGAAATTGCCTTTACAAACAGTTTTTCGGTGTGATAATGCCCCGCATCCACTGTGAAAATCCCTGCTTCCTCAAGCTCCAGCGCTGTATGGTACTTAAGATCGCCTGTTATTAGCGCATCTATCCTCTTTTCTTTCAAAGCTTTTATATCGCCGTCAAAACTGCCGCAAAATACTGCCACTTTCTGAATTCCTGCGCAGGGATCCTTGCCTGCGGTGCGAACATTAGGAACATTTAATTTTTTCTTAACGAATGAAATAAACTCATCAGCACAAAGCTTTTCCTTAAGGTTTCCTGCCCTGCCTAAACTATATTCATGAGCCGGCTCTTCAACACGGTAAATATCGTACGCCACTTCCTCATACGGATGAACTTCGAGCATGCTTTTAACAACGTCTTTTAATTTGTCCCGGGGTACAACTGTTTCAAGGCGGTATTCCTTTACCGTTTCAAAGATGCCTGTCTGTCCTATATATGGATTTGTACCCTCCATTGGCCTGAAAGTTCCGTTGCCCATGACAGAAAAACCGCAATCACTGTAATTACCTATCCATCCTGCGCCGGCACTGAAAACTGCTTTTTGAACCTTTATAAGGCTGTCTTCCGGAACAAATACAACCAGTTTATATAATTCGTCCCGGCTATGAATTTTCAGTCCACTTATGTTTTGAAGCCCCAGGGTTTCGGCAAGATATTCATTTAATCCGTTATCTGCTATGTCATAGTTTGTATGCAGGGAATATACATTAATATTGTTCTTTATGCATTCGGCAAGCACAGCGCCTTTTCCGGCACCTGTATTAATGGATTTTACTGGCCTGAACAATACCGGATGATGGGATATGACCAGTTGAACCTGATTTTTTACAGCATTTTGCAGTGCATCATCGGTAAAATCAAGGCAGACCAGTATCCTTTGAACCAAGTTTTCGGGATTACCCCACTGAAGCCCTGAATTGTCATAGTCCTCCTGTAACCGTACAGGCGCTTTCTGCTCCAGCAATCTGATAATATCCTTGACTTTCAAAATTATCACATCCTTACCGTGAATTTCACAATCTTACTGAAAAGATACGAAATACTACTGATTATCATAATATTTTTTATAAGCATTTTGCAATTGCAGTAAAATTTCTTCCTCTTTTTTATGCTTATCCCCACCGCTGACTCCGGATTTATGCAAGCCCTTGACTATTTTTGCCTGAATGCGGATTTTCCTTTCCAAATGCGTTTTCAGCAACGGATCCCGGTTATCAAAAAGAGGTCTTCCTATGTGGCAGAACAAAGAAGGCTCTTTTCGTCTAATACCATCATAGGCTGCTTTTATAATAACATAAATTCTTCTGCCGTCACGAACCAAAACCTCATTAGTGATATTAAAACCTTTTGTTAAAAGATATTCTCTCAATACTTCATCCGTATACATGGGCTGCATTATGATACTTTTGGCTTTCCTGGCCTTGTTAAAAGACGCTTCCAATATCTCCGAGATCAAATACCCTCCTATTCCAGCCATAACTATTACATCGCATTCATCTTCTCCAATTGGTTCCATGCCCTCTCCAGGACGAAGCTCGATTCCTTCCGCCAGGTTGTATTTATTTATATTCCTTTCTGCTTTTAACAACGGAGCTCTGCTTATATCTGTTGCAACTGCTTTTTTACATATGCCAGCCTGCAAAAGATAAATGGGTATGTATGCGTGATCTGTCCCAATATCTGCAACGACATTGCACTTGTCAACCATTTGCGCAATTTTAAGTAATCTTCCACTCAGGTTTATCATATAATTCTCCCGCTTTTCGTGTAATGTTTTATAAATCTCCTGAAAAATATGTATTCTATACAATCTGTCCGTAACTGAACTGTATGATTCTGATGTCATGCAAAAACGGCAATATGTAAAAAGGATGGATAAATTAATTATCCATCCACGTATATGGTGGGCCTTCAGGGACTCGAACCCCGGACCAACCGGTTATGAGCCGGTTGCTCTAACCAACTGAGCTAAAGGCCCTTTGGCTCCCCAAGTTGGACTCGAACCAACGACCCTGCGGTTAACAGCCGCATGCTCTACCGACTGAGCTATTGAGGAACGTCTTTATATAGCGCAAGTTATATTATACTGTCCAAATACAGTTTGGTCAAGAGGAAATTGATTGATTTTCTGAACGCCCGGTTAAATTTTTTACTGCCCGGGAAGTTCTGTTTTGCCGGTTTCCCTTATGCCGTCAGATGAAACAGGAAGAAAAAAATATATCGTTTGACTCAAATATTTCGTTAGTATATAATGTATCCGGAAAATAAAAGACACATAAGCACAAAGTGTACGATGCTGCCAGGCACTTTAAAGGCGAGTGTGGAGAGAAATTCCGTAAACTTTTCTCCATACCCGCCTGCAAAACTTATGTCTTTCAAAACTACTTCGTAATTACCATATGGAATAGAAAATTCTTCATTAACTGACAGGTTTATTTTTTATTTATATCTGAGCATTTCTCTGAATAAACCCTTTTATCAATTACTCTTTTAGCTTTTCCCTCACTTCTTTCAATGCTTTTTGGCTCTAACAGGCGAACCTTGCAGGACAACCCCAGGGTGCTTTCTATGCTGCTTCTGATTTTTTGCTCTGTTTTTTCAATCTGCCGCACCTGGTCAGAGAACATTTCAGGTGTCATTTCAACCTGAACTTCAAGGCTGTCAAGTGTTCCAACCCTGTCAACCACCAGCTGGTAATAGGGAGATGCCAGGCCAAGCTCAAGAAGAACGCTTTCAATCTGTGACGGGTATACGTTAACACCACGAATAATAAGCATGTCATCACTACGGCCGGTTATCTTGCCCATACGTATTTGAGTTCTGCCGCATTTACATTTCGCATCATTAAGACGGCAAATATCACGGGTACGGTAGCGGATGAGTGGAAGTGCCTCTTTTGTTATGCATGTGAAAACCAATTCACCATCTGTTCCTGGTGGTAATGGTTCTTCTGTTTCAGGATCAATAATCTCAACAATAAAATGATACTCCTGGATATGCATGCCATCCTGATACTCACATTCGATTGCAACGCCGGGGCCAATTATTTCGGAAAGTCCGTAGATATCTATTGCCATAATTCCCATTTGCGCCTCTATTTCCTTCCGCATTTCCTCAGTCCATGGTTCTGCCCCGAAAACCCCTGATTTTAAGTGCAAATCCTTTCTGGGATCAATACCCATTTCCTTCATTGTCTCAGCAAGATACAGAGCATAGGATGGAGTGCATGTTAAAATTGTGGAACCAAAATCCTTCATTATCTCAATCTGCCTTTTTGTGTTTCCGCCTGATACGGGTATGACAGTTGCCCCGATTTTTTCTGCACCGTAATGAACACCAAGACCGCCGGTAAACAAACCATAACCATAGGCTACATGAACAAATGATGTTTTATCGGCACCGGCTGCTGTAAGGCATCTTGCAATAAGCTCGGCCCAAGTGTCTATATCCATGGCTGTATACCCCACAACAGTTCTTTTTCCTGTCGTTCCGGTGGAGGCATGAATGCGGACTACCTGATCCATTGGAACCGCAAAAAAGCCATATGGGTAAGTTTCCCTTAAATCCTGCTTATATGTGAAAGGAAGCTTCACCAGTTCGTCAACGGATTTAATATCACCAGGCTTAACACCTTTTTCTTCCATTTTATTTCTGTAATATGATACATTATCATAAACCCTTCTAACAGTATCACGCAGGCGTTCACCCTGCAGTTTCATCAGTTTTTCCCTATCCATACACTCATATTCCGCATTCCAGATACCCATCATAATCCCCCAATCAATTACTTAATTCCAGCATACAACCGGCAATTTTATAACCTTCTTCAAATGCTTTCAGGTTAAGCTCAACAAATTTTTCCTTAACTGTTTCTCTGATTGCCTCCCGCCATGTATCAGCGGGTATGCCTGTGCTTTTTGCCAGCAAACCTACCATTATTATGTTCAATACCTTTATATTCCCAAGTCTCTTCGCGGTATCCAATGCGTCAATGGTGTAAACATTTTTAAATCTTGCTTTAATATTTTGAACAATATTTTCCGGGTATTTTGCCTTTCCGGTTATGACGGGCATTGGATCAATTTTTTGATCGTTGATAATGATTGTACCGTCTTTATTTGCATAATCAAGCCAGCGTAATGCTTCCAATTTTTCAAAGCACAAAAGAATATCCGCTTCACCTTTTTCAATTGCAGGTGACTTTACATCGCTGCCTATTCTTACATAGGTTATAACACTGCCGCCCCGTTGAGACATTCCATGGACTTCAGACATTTTAACATCGTATCCGGCTTTAATGGCCGCAGCCCCGATAACCCTGCTTGTAAGCAGCGTGCCCTGGCCTCCGACTCCTGCTATCATAACAGATAAATTACGCATTATTGTCACCTGCTTTCTCAAATGCTCCAAACTTACAGACTTTCAAACACAGATCACAGCCAACGCACAAAGCGTCATTTATAACAATTCCATTACCTGTATCCACAATGGCAGGGCAGCCAAGACCCATGCACACCTTGCAGTTTTGGCATTTCTCCCGATTGACACGCACAAGACCTTTATATTTCACTGATTTCAACAATGCGCAAGGTCTTTGAGCTATTATAACAGAAAGCTCCTCAGCTGCCAGTTCTTCTTTCAGAACCTTGCTGAACTCATCCAGTTCAAAGGGATCGCAAACCCTGATCCTTTCCACTCCAACAGCCTGACAAAGCTTAACCAAATCAACCTTACGAGTAGGCTCACCTTTTATGGTAAAACCTGTGGCCGGATTATCCTGATGTCCGGTCATGCCTGTAATGGAGTTGTCCAGAATGATTACCGTTGAAGTTCCTTTATTGTATACAATATCAATAAGCCCAGTAATCCCTGAATGAATAAACGTGGAGTCTCCAATGACAGCAACTGCTTTCCTGGCCGATTCACTCCCCATTGCCTTTTCCATGCCGTGAGCAACCCCGATTGAAGCCCCCATGCAAACGCAGGTGTCCATTGATTCCAGCGGCGCGAGGGTTCCAAGAGTATAACAGCCAATATCACCGGATACTGTAAGCTTATTCTTCTTCAATACGTAAAATACTCCCCTGTGAGGGCAACCCGGGCAAAGCACAGGAGGTCTGACAGGAACACTTTCATTAAGATTATTATATATCTCTTCCTTTATTCCAAGCAGCTTTTCACGCAGCAAATTGGCACTGTATTCACCGGTTACCGGAAGCTTCTCTTTGCCTGTGCACGGAATTCCCCTTTCCTTTAGAAAACTTTCTATAAACGGATCCAGCTCTTCAATCACATACAGGGTTTTTACCTTTGATGCGAATTCGGCTATTAACTTTTCAGGCAAAGGGTGTACCATGCCAAGTTTTAAAAATGAAGCGTCCTTAAAAGCCTCCCTGGCATACTGGTATGAAATCCCGCTTGCAATAATGCCTATTTCCCTGCTTCCCCATACAATACTGTTCAGATCTGACTTTTCAGCAAATTCCGCAAGCTTTGCAGTTCTTTCCTCAACAATAGCATGCCGTTTTCTCGCCATTCCCGGCATCATTACATATTTGTCGGGATCCTTGCGATATGCCTTTAATGGTGCCTCCACTCTTTCCTCAATTTCAACAAGGCTCTGGGAATGGGAAATTCTTGTAGTTAACCTTAAAATTACCGGCGTGTCGAATTGTTCACTGATTTCAAAAGCTTTTTTGATATATTCCTTGCATTCCCTGCTGTCGGACGGCTCAAGCATGGGCACTTTTGATGCCTTTGCGTAGTGTCGGCTGTCCTGCTCATTTTGTGAACTGTGCATGCCCGGATCATCAGCCACACATATTACCAGCCCGCCGTTAACACCGGTGTATGAAGCCGTAAACAAAGGATCGGCGGCCACGTTAAGCCCGACATGCTTCATTGAACACACGGCGCGTGCTCCGGCAAAGGAAGCACCGATGGCAACTTCAAGAGCTACCTTTTCATTGGGCGACCACTCTGAATATATTTCATCGTAATTTGCTATACACTCGGTTATTTCCGTGCTTGGAGTACCGGGATATGCCGTTGCAACAGTAATTCCCGCCTCATATGCTCCGCGGGCAATTGCTTCGTTGCCAAGCATTAATTTTTTCATTTATATGTTCTCTCCTCACCATACATATATTTATATTTCTGAACAGTTCAAATACTGAATTATTAACATTCAGCAAAAAAATCAATCAAAATTACTGATTACCCCGATTTATGCTTTAATAATATATTATACATTAATAAACCGGTATGTAAATAGAAAAATAGCGTATTGTTGTATTGCGCAAATTGCAATAATATTTTTTATAAAAAAAAGGAAGCAATCGCTTCCGTTTCAAAATTATTTGCCATATTAATAAGATTTCTGCTTCCAAAAGCTATGAATCCTTGTTATTTTTTGTATGTGAGCTATTAGCCGGAGCCCGTTGCTGACTTTTTTTCAAATCAATGCATTATGTTCTACCATGGCTGAATGAGTTCAACTTTCAGAACCTGAATTTCTCCATCATTACCAGCAGCTTTTCTGCCATTTCATTAAGTTGTCTTGCCATGTCGTCAAGCTGCTCGATTGATGTAAGCTGCTCCTGCGTGGAGGCTGAAACCTCCTGGGTTGACGCGGATACCTCCTCCGAAACCGCGGATATGTTTTC
>JAAYGP010000345.1 GCA_012727625.1 Clostridiaceae bacterium | reverse complement strand
GCTCTATGGTATTTAAAGCGTTTTCAATCAGGCATTTTTCCACTTCCGGGTTTTTAAGAGTTACACCGTCAAATCTTTTTGTTAATTCAAAGATTGCTTCATCGCCTTTTTGCCGGACTTCATCGATTATTGATTTCACCGATTCGGTTATTTCCTTGTTTGCATCACTGCTTCTCTCTTTCAGCCTGCCTGGCAATTCAGCTGTATACCCTTTATATATCTTCATTTTCTCAACTTCCTTACAGCTTTTTACATAATACTATTTATATAATAAGAAAAGCCGGGATAGCAGGGAGTTATTATGGTGAGCACATACAATTCCCGGCACTTTATCCCTATATTACTTCACTGTGATATTGTATTGAAGTTAATTATATACTTACATTCCTGCCCTGTCAATGATTTTTTTATTTTTAAACCAGCCCTGCCAATCAGCGTTACTGTTCACACCAACCTGATTCAGGTTCTTCCAAAACCGCCCCGGATATTGAGCAACGACGGCTACTTCTCACAGGTTCCGTTAAACAAAACCGGCATTCGGTATTGTTTTCAATTTCATATAAAACAAACCCCCCACTTATAAAACAGTAGGTGCATTTTTCGGCAGGGGCAAAGTTTCCTTTAAGTTCTGCAATGCATTTCATGGCGTTATACACGTAAAGCTCAATTAAGCCGAATCAGTTCATAACAGCATTTTTCCGCCAGATTGCCGTCCTCAAGTATGTATACCTTATCGCAAATATCCATTGTTGAGATATCACAAGTTACAATAATGCAAATTTTATCCTTTGCCAGTTTTTTCACTGTGGAATGAAATTTAGCAATTGATTCAACATCGAGGTTTGCCGTTGGTTCATCAAATACAATGATAGGGGAACGTTTATAAAGAGCCCTTGCAATAGCGATTCTTTGAGCCTGCTCACTTGAAACAGTTCTGCCACCCTCCCCGATGACCGAATCAATTCCTTCCGGCAATGATTGTATGTATTCAAATATACCTGCATCAATCATCGCTTTTCTTAAATCATCCAAACGGATTTCCTCGTCGGACATAACAATATTATCAACTACTGTTCCGGAAAACAAATAATCCGCAGGCGGCACATCTTTATCCGGTATAAATTCATATATTTTACCAATCCTGTCTGCTGACACAATAGCATTGCTGACCGTTGAAATTGAATTTACTATTGAGAAAACCGGTCCAATTATATAATTAAAAGCTGAACTATTGCAATGAGACTTCCAACTGTCGTTTCACCTTTCAGTACAAGAAAAGCACCGACTCCCAATGCAACCATAAACATCACATTTTGTACAAGAATCCCGGAGAAAGATGTGAGCCCCTCCCAAATGCCCAGCTTTTTCCCAATCTTTATTTTGTCAGTATAAGCTTTCCTTATTTTCCCGGTTGCATTCCGGTGCATAAAATATGTCTTGATCAGCATAATCCTGCTAAGATGTTCCTGTAATATGCTTCGGATAATCTCATCATTTTGTCAATTTTACTTACTTTGTTGATTCGGGTGCTTAAAATTCCGACTATTAACAACATCAGCGGAGACAGGAAAAGCATAATCACAGCCATCTTCCAGTTCAAATAAAATAACCCTGTTATAGCTATAATGGCCATAACAATGCTTCCAATCATATCCCTTACTATGCTGACAAAACAATTACCTATTGCTTGAAAATCTGATGTAATCTTTGCAAGCAGTTCCCCTGTGTGATGCCTGGATATGTCAATAAAACGTTTCATTAACTTATTTTGATTTTCTCTTTCTTTTTTATATGAAATAACACAGGCAACCTGGATGAAACAATGCAGTCTTATTAAATGATGTTTGCTTAAACTTGTTATAAGTTGCCATTCTCTGATTGGTATCGTATGTCTTATATTATAGCAATGGAAACGATTACAGGCAATTATTTTCATGTTTTTTCATCAATTTTTTCCAAAAAGGTGTTACTGTTCACACCTGACCTGATTCCTGCTCTGCCAAAGCCGCCCCGGATATTGAGCAATGGCGGTTAATGTTCACAGGTTCTGTTAAAAGATAATGTGCAATAGAATGAAACTTTGGCGGAATGAAGCTTAAGTTTTATTTTTCAAGCTGATTCAAAACAGTTACAGGGAAAAATGGAATAATTACTATATTTGCAGATTAATGAACGGAGTATATTTTAAAATACCGCAGGATTTATTAAATAGCCTTGAAGCTCAGAATTGCTTTGATCAAAGTGTTTTATAAACCAGCATCAGTATAATTTGGGTAATGGGATGTCTTTTTGAAAACTTTCTTTTCACATATCCTTTTCTTTTTTGTTTAGTTTATTCCAATTGATGTCGTATATTTTTTATTATATTATTTATCCGTTCTCTTTCCATTTTCATGCTTACACGGTTAACAACCATCCTGGCGCTGATGTCCGCAAAGGCATCCAAAACCACAAGACCGTTTTCCTTAAGTGTTCTGCCTGTCTCAACCAGGTCAACAATAACATCCGAAAGACCTATAAGAGGAGCCAG
>JAAYGP010000344.1 GCA_012727625.1 Clostridiaceae bacterium | reverse complement strand
TTAGGGTTGATATAGATTAATATCAATCGCTAATTCAAAAAATAATATCTTTATAAAAAGACCAGTCACAATCAGGCATGAATGCTTGAAGTGACTGGTCTTTTTTGCCCCGCTTGAAGCTGTTCACTTTAGTTTTTTCTTCAATCCCTAAGTGAACGCTTCTTTAGGCTCCTTTTTGCTCAATCAAGTATTCTCAGGTAAGCCTTTACCTGTTGTTGTTATTGTTGTTCTGCTTTTTTTTCTGGGCATTGTTCGGATTAGCTTCTTTAGAAAACTCAGTCATGTTTTCACCCAATTGATCATTGTTGAAATTGGGTTTTTTCTTGTTTTTATTTTCCTGGTTGTTATTCCTGTTTTGGTTTTTACCCATTCTTTGAGCACCTCCGTTATTTTTCAAAATATTTTTTTACCGTCCGATAAACATCTGGACGAAAATTTTACCGTACTTCGGACTTTGATAAACCCCGATTCCGGTCAGATTGAAATTCCCGTTAAGGATGTTCTTTCTGTGCCCCTCGGAATTCATCCACGCTTTTACAGCGCCCTCCTCAGTACTGTTACCTGCTATATTCTCTCCAGCAGTCCTGAAACTTATACCATGCGCTCGCATCATATCAAAGGGCGAACCATAATTTGGGGACTGGTGTGAAAAATAATTGTTTTCCACCATATCTTTCGCTTTCAGACGAGCTATGTTCATTAAATCCGGATCAGCCTTAAGCGCCGGTAATCCGGCTTTTGCCCTTTCCGCATTAATCAAATCCAGAATTTTTTGCTCATCTTTTGAAAGGCTGGTCGAAGGTGTCGGTGCTTTTGTTGGTTGTGGCGCGGTAGTCGGCTTAGGCGGTGCGGGAGTTGCCTTTGGCTGGTCAATTTTATTCGGGGGCTGCAAATACCTGCCGCTTACGCAACCAACCAGACCTGTGGCAGGATCAAAGATCACGTACCAACCATCAATCTCGGCTAATACATTAACCCATTTGTTTTGTTTAAGAGTACCCACAATAGCATATTTTGTGGATGGTCCTTTACGGACATTCAATTCTGCCGCAGTTACAATCCCACTAATAAAATCCACCCTTTTCCAGGTCTGCTCCGCACTGGTTCGGGTAAGTTCCGGACTTGTAAGGCCAAACACAGTTACAGCCAGGAAGGTGATTACAATAACTGCTGCAATTCTTCTCCTCATAGTCTCCCTCCTCATACCATGATTTGGACCCTGCGGGTTAACCAGCGGCAGTATTCGCAAAGCTGCCTCATTGTCCAGTCAGCACTTTGCAAATACGCTTCCATGGTGCTGTAATCTGCGAACCCCAAATTTAACTTTACAAACCACAGAGGTTAAAAAACGCACCATGACTATGGTGGATTTTTTGCAGGATCCATGTTGCAATATTTAGTATGTCACCTGTTTGATTTAATTATTTACAAAAAATAAAAAATTGATTGAAATTCAGTAAGATTTAATTTTGCTGATAAGAACACAAGGGCAGAATCCCGAAGTTCATTGAATAGAAAATTGTGATAGCCGGAATATATCTTTACTGTTCACAGGTTCTGATAAAGGATATTGTGCAATAGAAGGAAACTTTTGCTAAATGAAGCTCTTGTTTCCGCTGTTGCGCAATATCTGACCTGTTAAGTAACTGAATCAGGGTATGAACAGTAAAAATATATCTTTTGCAGGCAAAAAATATGTACTGACAGGTTTTGGATAAAGGACCGCGGCATACATATCCAATATTTTATAGATAAAAAATTTATTCAAAATAAATCCGGTATTAAGTGAACTTAGAAATAAAGTCTAAAGTATTCTCATTCCGCGTATTTTTCGCTCATGGCTCTGATAACGATAAAACCAAGCAGGAAAGTTGCTATGGAAATTATAATGTCAAATCCGCCTGGTATTCCGGGGAATACCTCAATTATTGAGCCTATGACAAAGCCAAGTATCAGCATATATGTCTGCGCGGGTTTTTTCGCCAGGAAATTTTCCAGAATCTTAGTTGTTGCTATAATTCCAAAGCCAACCCCCAGCGAAATGGGTACAAGATAATTTATTTCAACATTACAGATTGCATTTACGGTTATGTCATACAAGCCTATTGCAAGAAGCATAAATGAGGTGCTTATTCCCGGAAGAATAAGGGCAACAGCTATTATAATACCTGCGAAAAAAAGAAAGACGAATCTCAGGATACCGGTTGAAGAAGCAAGATTTACAATGGTTCCGGTATAAAATGACATAACAAGGATAACAGCAAATCCTATGGCAAAATATATCCAATTAGTTATGTTGCGTTTTCCAATAGCTTTTTTGTATAAAACGGGAATTCCCCCTATTATTATTCCGATAAACAAATACATCATCGGAAATTTGAAATTTTCAAGGCAGAATTTCATCAGCCGGCTGAATCCAAGCAGGCCGATGACCCCTCCTATGCCGACTGTACCAAGAAAAATAATATTACCTTTAATATCCTTGAAAAATGAACTTATGGAATGAATTATATCATCATATAACCCTAAAATGATGGCCATTGTACCACCGCTTACTCCCGGTACCAGAGTTGCTATTCCAATTATAATTCCTTTTACTATATGGATAATTATCTTCAACCGGTGCACCTCCAATATTTATCCGGCACGATATTTATGCCTGCTTTTATCATTTGTCGCCCGGCAACCAGGTAACTGAGCTTTCACAATATTTATTGCAATTCGTGCAGTATCAGCTGAGCCGTCCATGACGGGCTTAACATCAGCAATATATAATCATCAGTTAACAATCAGCTAATAGGCTTTTCCCCAAAAAACCATATGTTTTGCATCATTCCCGCAGCATACGCATGTATCGGAAATTTTGTCCTGTTCAAAAGGAATGCACCGCGCTGTAGCTCCTGTTATCTCCTTTACCTTATCTTCACAGGCCTGGTCACCGCACCACATTGCCTTTATAAAACCCGGTGTGTTTTCACAGATCGTTTTGAATTCGTCCATATTTTTCGCCGCATAGGTTTTTTGATCCCTCATGGCTCTTGCTTTTTCCAGAAGGTCTGTCTGAATTGCTGATAGAACCTGGGGTACTTTTTCCACTATTTCATCAAGGGATACAAAAAGCTTTTCATTCGTATCACGTCTTACAAGAACACATTGGTTCTTTTCAATGTCTTTGGGGCCAATTTCAAGGCGCAGCGGAACACCACGCATTTCATGCTCACTGAACTTCCAGCCGGGCATTTTGTCACTGTCATCTGTTCCAACCCGTGCAACCTTTGATATAATGTTCTTTATTTCGTATGCCTTGTCAAGAACACCCTCTTTATGCTGCTGTACCGGCACAACAATCACCTGCACCGGTGCCACTTCCGGCGGAAGAACCAGACCGTTGTCATCCCCGTGCACCATAATCAAAGCACCTAAAAGCCTTGTAGTCACTCCCCATGATGTCTGGTGCACATATTGCAGCTTGTTGTTCCTGTCCGTGTACTGAATATTGAAAGCTCTTGCAAAACCATCGCCGAAATTGTGGCTTGTACCTGACTGAAGAGCTTTGCCGTCGTGCATAAGGCTTTCAATTGTATATGTTGCCTTTGCTCCCGCAAACTTCTCCTTTTCAGTCTTCTGTCCTTTAATTACCGGGATTGCCAGAACTTTCTCACAGAAGTCAGCATATACATTAAGCATCCTGATTGTTTCCTCCTGTGCCTCCTCCGCAGTGGCATGAGCGGTATGCCCTTCCTGCCATAAAAATTCAAGGGTTCTTAAAAAAGGACGTGTTGTTTTCTCCCACCGCACAACAGAACACCATTGATTGTATAGCTTTGGCAGATCCCTGTACGAGTGAATAATATTTGCGTAATGTTCGCAGAAAAGAGTTTCGGAAGTGGGCCTTACACACAGTCTCTCTGTCAGCATTTCTTCTCCTCCGTGAGTTACCCACGCAACTTCGGGCGCAAAGCCCTCCACATGATCCTTTTCCTTTTGCAGAAGGCTTTCAGGTATAAACATGGGCATATATACATTTTCATGTCCTGTTTCCTTAAATCTTTGATCAAGATTCTTCTGGATATTTTCCCATATGGCATATCCATACGGACGAATAACCATGCAGCCACGTACGCTTGAGTAATCGGCCAAATCGGCTTTTCTGACTATATCCGTATACCACTGTGCAAAGTCCTCATTTCTTGATGTAATAGCTTCAACAAGCTTTTTATCCTGCGACATAAAACGACTCTCCTTTTAAATTTACATATTTATTAAGATCTTCAACCATTAATGCAACCGGATGATCACAGATTGCCTATTATTATTAATTCTTTCGGACACACTCCCTGTGCC
>JAAYGP010000036.1 GCA_012727625.1 Clostridiaceae bacterium | reverse complement strand
TGTTTTTATTTTGTAATTAATAATTTTTCAGGGTTGTACTAAATATTTTCAAAAACAAATATACATCATAATAAGGTTAATGTATTATTCATGCTTTATTCACCTTAAAATTTGTAATCAGGGGGAAAGCAACCGTGAAAAAAACTCTTGTCTGCGTAATAATTTCAATGATTTTTTTTTTGACGGTAATAAATGCGGATGATATTAATGAAGAAGCACCTGTGTCTTCAATTTTTGACGATATTTCAATTGAAACGTTCAATGAAGATGCACCGGATATAAATGCGAGATCAGCTATTGTTATTGATTTTGATGCAGGACGTATTCTGTATGAAAAAAATGCTTATCAGAAAAGACCCATGGCAAGCACAACAAAGATTATGACAGCCATAGTGGCTATTGAGAACGGGAATATGGATGATATTGTAACAGTGAGCAAAAATGCCGCATCAATATGGGGGTCATCAATGAAACTGACAACAGGGGAGCAGATTACACTAAAAGAATTAATGTATGGCCTTCTTATGTGTTCAGGAAACGATGCCGCCATTGCAATTGCGGAACATATTGCCGGAAGTGTGGAGTCCTTTTTAATTATGATGAATAACAAGGCAATAGATATAGGGGCTCTGAATACAAACTTTACAAGCCCCCACGGGCTTGACGGTACAGGACACTATTCAACGGCATATGATATGGCATTAATAACAAGGTATGCTCTTAATAATCCCTTATTCAATGAAATTGTAAAAACCAAATCCATACAGGTTGGAAAAAGATTTATGGTTAACACAAATGAAATGTTAACGAGTTATGAGGGTGCCGATGGCGTAAAAACAGGCTACACGGGAAAGGCGGGGAGATGCCTTGTAACATCTGCCACAAGAGACGGCAGGCGGTTTATATCAGTGGTTCTTTTTTGTGACAGCAGAAATCTTCGGGCATTAAGCAGTAAAAAAATACTGGATTACGCTTTCGAAAATTACTATCCCTGTAATCTTATAAAAAGCGGTCATTTCGGCGAAATTCCCGTATATAAAGGATATGAAAAATCAGTTCCCCTTTTAATAAACAATTCCGTAACCCAGCCTTTAACGGAATATGAGGTCGAAAACCTGTACACAAAAATATCCATTCCTGATATTATAAAAGCCCCGGTGGAAAAAGGTGAGAATATAGGTACAATATCTGTATATTTAAATGATGAAATATTATGTGAATCCGCGATAATAGCAGAAAGGTCCGTAAAACAAAAAAAAATACCTGAATACTTGCTGGATGTTATCCAGGCATGGCTTAACCTCATGAAAGAATATTGAATATGAAACCATAAGAACATAATCTTGCATTAATCTTTCAAAACTTTTTATTGTTCAGTTGAAATGTATAATTTGACCTGCAGATAATAATAAGATGGCAGGGTGTTTTGCTTTGCATATAATGTTAATGAATTTTTTTAAATTTTAACTTGCATTATGCAAATAAAAGTATTACTATATATAAGAACTATTATCCAATAAGATAAACAGTAAATTAAGGTTACATAAAACATTTATGTATTTATTTTAATATTACCGGGGGAATAATATATATGTATGAAGGGTTTAGCAGGGAACAGCTGCTCCGACGCAGACTGGATATTGAAAAAAAATATAATGGTTTTAAAGAGCTGAATTTAAAGCTTGATATGTCAAGAGGAAAGCCTTCAGATGAA
Organism: Clostridiaceae bacterium; assembly: GCA_012727625.1. Classification (GTDB taxonomy): domain Bacteria; phylum Bacillota; class Clostridia; order DSM-8532; family DSM-8532; genus JAAYGP01. The sequence continues at coordinate 5,086 of JAAYGP010000036.1, read as the reverse complement.
CAGCTCTCCTTATCAAATGGTATTTTTGATAATGTTTCCGACCTTACAGCCGAAGGCGGAATTGACTGCAGAAATTATGGTGTAGTTGATGGTCTTATTGAAATGAAAAGGCTTTTCGCGGAAATTCTTGGCGTTTCACCCGATGAAGTTATTGCTGGTGACGGTTCAAGTCTTAAAATGATGTATGATGCAATTGCAAGGTCCTTTAATCACGGTATTATGGGCAATACGCCATGGAGTAAGCTTAAAAAGGTTAAATTCCTGTGCCCGAGTCCGGGATATGACAGGCACTTTTTCATTTGCGAGTTATTTAAGATAGAAATGATAACAATACCTATGAATGATGACGGTCCCGATATGGACGTGGTTGAAGCTATAGCCGGTGAGGATGAATCTGTTAAAGGTATTTGGTGTACTCCCATGTACAGCAATCCAACCGGAGTAATATATTCCGATGAAGTTGTGAAACGCTTTGCGAAAATGAAAACAAAAGCTGAAGATTTCCGCATATTCTGGGACAATGCATATGTTGTTCACCATTTATATGAAGAAAATAAACTTCTAAACATTCTGGATGAATGCAAAAAAGCCGGAAATCCGGACAGAGTGTTTATGTTTACATCAACCTCAAAAATCTCCTTTGCCGGAGCCGGTGTTGCCGCCATGGCTGCAAGCAGGGGAAACATGGAATATATAAAAAAGCAACTGGCTGCGCAAACAATAGGACCAAATAAGATAAATCAATTGCTTCATGTTCGGTTTTTCAAAGATCTTAACGGCATAAAGGCTCATATGAAAAAGCATGCGGAGCTTTTAAGACCTAAGTTTGAGGCTGTGTTGGATATTCTGGATAGAAATCTAGGAAATCTCAATATTGCAAGCTGGACACGTCCTAAAGGCGGTTATTTCATAAGTTTTAACACACAAAAGGGATGCGCGAAGGAATTGGTTGCCAGGGCCAGGGAAGCAGGAGTATCCTTTACGGCAGCAGGTGCCACATATCCTTATGGAATTGATCCGGATGATAAGAATATACGGATTGCTCCATCTTATCCGCCATTAGCTGAGCTTAAAATGGCGATGGAGATATTTTGCACATGCGTTGAGCTGGTAACTCTGCGTAAGATCTTATAAGGCCGGCTTCATATTCGTGAAAAAAGAAACAGGATAATTTTATCGCAAAAAATATGCTCTTTGGAGCATATTTAATTTTGTTTATTGATTCTGTTATGCAGATATTGTGTAATAGTGGAAACAAGAGCTTCATTGCAAGAGCTGGCAGGTTAAAGCCCTTTATACATCTCTAAGCTTCATTCCGTCAGAGTTTCTTTCTATTGCACAATATCTCTTAACAGAACCTGTAAAAGTAGCCGTTATTGCTCAATATCCGGGACGGCTTTGGCAGAACCTGAATCAGGTCAGGGTGTGAACAGTAATTTCATAAATTTTTTGTGAAAAATAAAGAAAATATATATCAGGATTTTTCAGAGAAAAAATTATATAATATATGATATCATGAGCAATCATAAATATAATGTATTAACATCCTGTCGTATTTACAACATATAACTGAAGCATTATATTATTATGGAGGAATCAATCTTGCAAAAAAATTCTTATGAGAGCCCATTGAACACAAGATATGCAAGTGAGGAAATGCGGCTTCTTTTTTCACCGGATACAAAATTCAAAACATGGCGCAAGTTATGGATAGCTCTTGCAGAAGCTGAAATGGAACTTGGGCTCCCCATTACAAGCGAACAAATATCTGAGTTGAAAAAATACCAGGATGATATAAATTATAAAGACGCTGAAAGAATTGAAAAGGAAACACGTCATGACGTTATGGCGCATGTTCGCGCATATGGGATTCAATGTGAAAAGGCCAAAGGAATAATCCATCTTGGCGCAACATCCTGCTATGTATGTGACAATACCGATATAATCATTTTTTCAAAAGCATTGAACTTAATACGGGTTAAGGTCCTTAACATTATACATAAGCTTGCTTCCTTTGCTGAAAAATATAAAAATCTGCCGACGTTGGGTTTTACCCATTTTCAACCCGCACAGCTTGTTACTGTTGGAAAAAGGGCATGTCTTTGGATTCAGGATTTAATGTTCGACATAGAAGAGATTGATTTTGTTCTTGATCATTTATATTTGCTTGGGAATAAAGGAACAACAGGCACTCAGGCAAGTTTTCTCAAGCTTTTCGACGGTGATCATGAAAAGGTTAAAAAGCTTGAAGCGTTAATCGCGCAAAAGCTTGGTTTTAAGAAAGTGCAGCCCGTTTCAGGTCAGACTTATTCCAGGAAGCAGGATACTCGTATATTGAATGTGCTTAGCAGTATTGCGCAAAGTGCTTATAAATTCAGTAATGATTTAAGGCTTCTTCAAAATCTTAAGGAAATTGAAGAACCTTTTGAAAAAAATCAGATAGGTTCATCCGCAATGGCTTATAAAAGAAATCCCATGAGAAGCGAAAGGATTTCTTCACTGGCCAGATATGTGATAGTTAACGCTTTGAATCCGGCTATTACAGCATCAACCCAATGGCTTGAAAGAACCCTTGACGACTCTGCAAACCGCCGTATAAGCATTCCGGAGAGTTTTCTCGCTGTTGACTCAATTTTAAACATCTATATGAATATTGCAGATGGGATGGTAGTCTATCCCCAGGTTATTAAAAAACGAATTATGGAAGAGCTTCCCTTTATGGCGACAGAGGATATTTTAATGGCAGCGGTAAAACAGGGAGGGGACAGACAGGAGCTTCACGAGCGCATCCGTGTCCATTCCATGGCTTCGGCTAAAAACGTAAAAGAAAAAGGTCTTCCAAACGATCTTCTTGAAAGAATTTCCAACGATCCAATGTTTAACATGGACCTGAATGAACTGCATAAAGTTTTGGATCCAACTCTATATACAGGAAGAAGCAGTAAACAGGTAGAAGAATTTCTTGCTGACTGCGTAAAGCCTTTATTGGAAAATAATCCTATTTGTGAGATGCATATTGATTTAAACGTGTAGAATAGGGAACATAGTATCAGTTCGCATTACAGGAGTTTATTCATCAAAATTCAGTAATCTGAATTTCACTATTGAATAATTCAGTCTGACCTGATATGATGTAATAACGTATTAACATAATAACAATATAATGTATTTAAATATATGTGATAGGGGGTAAATGATGTGGCAGCAATAAACAGGTACAGCACTGTTCCATTGTATTGTCAGCTGAAAAACATAATTCTTGAAAAAATTGAATCCGGTGTTTTTCCTGAAGATTCCAAAATCCCTTCAGTACAGGATTTGTGTGAGAAATATGGCATAAGCCGCCCGACCGTCAGACAGGCAATAAATGAATTAACAAACAATGGCCAGCTGTATAAACTGAAAGGAAAAGGCACTTTTGTATCAAAGAGAAAATCAACTATAAACATTAAAGATTACAATGGTTTTACAGATTCTATTCTTGATAGTCTTGAACCGGAAAAAAAGAATATAACATCTGTTAAAACAGTAACCGCTGATGAATTTGCCAATTTAAAGGATGTTTTTAATATAAAATCTGAATTTGCATGTATTACATATATAAATACCCGTAATGATGAGGTTTTCTCAGTTAATACTTCTTATATACCATTAAGCCTTTTTCCTGAAATAATCGAAGATATTAACAATAAAAAACCATCCTTTGAAATATTAAGAGGAAAATACCCCTTGGTTCCATGCAGTTCCAAAAGTTCTCTTGAGGTTATTTACACAGATCAGACTGATGCCGGTTTGTTGCAGTTGCAGCCAGGTCAGGCTTTGATAAAAGTAAATAATGTGCTTTATTCAAAAAGCGGACAACCTGTTGAGTATATTGTATCAAAGTACAGAGCAGACAAATGCAGGCTTTTGTTTGAAAACTATAAAAAGTAGTCAAAAATAAAAAGCCAGGAGAAACCTCCGGGCTTTTATGCAATTTAACAGCGTTTCTTACAATAAACAGTGTATTTTTCAGGCTGGGATTTAAAGTATACTTATCCGCCGATACCTTGCTTTAATTGTCCGAGCTTTTGCACAGTCTGTTGCAATTCATTCATTTCAGCACTTTTTGATTGATACCAGCCTCTTTGTCTCATCGTGTCATAAATTTCATATTGCACCTGTTGATTTTCTGCTATTATCTGCTTGATTTCCTGTCTTAACTGAGGACATGTTGCTTCTGCCAAATAGGATCCATATGATGTAATTGATAGCTTTTCAGTATTCAAAGCATCCGTCATCATATCCTGTTCGCTTAGTTTCTGATTGGTTTGCATAGCATATCTCCTTTCATATATCTTTTATTGCATTTGAGCCGGTTTGTTATGAGAATGCAGATAATTATAAAGTGAATCAAAGTGTTTTTTGTGCATTTGAGCAGCTTTCTGGCATATTGCTTTTAATTGCTGATCATTGCAGGCATTTGAATACATGTTCATTTTTTTGAAGTTTAATGCTTCCTTGCTCAGCTGATCATCAATTATAGTTCAGTTTTTCGCAGACAGCATGGCTTTTTGCTGATTCTGATTAGGCTGGTTCTGGCTTTGCATATTAACGTTCATTGAAAAAACCTCCTTCTAATTTTAAATATGCCGGCATAAAGATATAATCTGCAATCTTACCAAAAATATACGCACTAATATAACCGCAGCTATTAAAATATTTCAAAACGAAAAAGAGAACGTGATCGAGATGTGACAGTTCGGGATCAACTGAAAAAGTCAGTCTAACTGTCTACCTGATTCAGATTCTGCCAAAATCCGTGAACAGTAACCTTTCATACAGAAATAAAAGCAAAAATTCGTTAAATAGTTGAATAAATGAACGTAGTATGTTAAAATAATAACAAATGAATACTAATCTGAGCTGTTGCAAAAATTGTGGCAGCAAGGATTTTATTGTATTACATACCTGATAGCATGGAGGAATCTTTGTGGAGGGGATGGTAAATAATTATTGCCCATCTGCTGATTCGGGCTTTTTTGTTGCATCATCTTCTTAAATTCTTTTAAGTTTCCTTTAAAGCACATACCAATAAGACAAAACC
>JAAYGP010000343.1 GCA_012727625.1 Clostridiaceae bacterium | reverse complement strand
ATTTTAATGTTTTCACCCCATATACTGCTCAATAAAATTCACCTCCAAGGCTTTTATAGTGCTCCCAGAAAGCAGGGTAGGATTTGTTTACCGCATCGCTCCCCTCAATAACAACACTGCGCTCGCAAGCGGCAACGGCAACAGCAGCCGCCATAACAATCCTGTGATCATTCCAGCCATAAACCCTGCCGCCTTTAAGCCTCTTAACCCCTGATATAATTAAACTGTCTTCATCTTCAATAATATTGGCTCCAAGCGCTTTTAATTCAACGGTTACAGCCTTAAGCCTGTCACTTTCCTTTAATCGCAGTCTTGCGGCATTATAAATTCTGCCGCGTCCTTCGCCTATGGCTGACAGAACAGCAAGTACCGGAACCAAATCCGGACATTGTGAAACATCTATATCAATACACCTGGGTTTTGCTTTATCTATTTTAAGAAATCCGTCTTTCCGGTATATATTAATACCCATGTTTTTCATAATATCTTCTATTGCTTTGTCGCCCTGAACAGACTCCCGGCTTAAGCCTCCAACCTCAACCTGCCCTGACATTGCCCCCGCCGCCAGCCAGAATGCGGCCTGCGACCAGTCTCCCTCAACCTTGTAATTGCATGGAGTGTATTTTTGCCATCCCGGTATTGTGAGCATGTTTTCATTGCGGTTGAAATCAATGTTTACTCCAAACAATTTCTGCATATGTAAGGTCATATCAATATAGCCTATGGATTCTGCAGGAGTTGTTATTTTTATTATTGAATCACCCTCAAGCAGAGGCAATGCCAGTAAAAGCCCTGAAATAAACTGGGAACTGACATCACCCCTTATTCTGAAAAAGCCGGGCTTAAGCCTGCCTTTAAGAGCAACCGGAAGTTTTATGTTATCGGAGAAAGCCGGATAATTCAAGCCATTTGAAGTTTTCGCATGCTTTATGTCACCGGAAGACCCCGGAAATTTAATGCCATCGGGAATTGTCCGGAGTATATTGTTATTGGACATAAACTTATCCTTAAGATTTCCAGTATTTACGATTTTATTTTCCGAGTGTGTTTCAAAGCTTATGCCCTGCTCTTTAAAAATATCATAAAACACATTAAAGGGCCTTTCCTTAAGCCTGTTTTCGCCGTCAATTATCACCTGTTCCGGTGTAAGCCTGCTGACAGGTATTATAAAACGGGCTGTTGTGCCGGATTCCATACAGTTTATTCTGTTGTTTTTCACGTTAACCGTACCGTTTCCGGTTATAACAAGCTTTTTGCGACCAGGTGCTGCGCAGTCAAGAATATCAATACAGGCTCCGAGAGATTCAACAGCCCTGCATGTCGCAATTATATCATTGGATAATTCCACATTGTCTATTTCACTTACTCCCTCTGCCAGAAAAGAACAAATTATGGCCCTGTGCGCCATGCTTTTTGAAGGGGGAACAAAGACTCTGCCTTTTAATTCCCTGGGTTTAATTGTCAAGCACTTCATGGATGTAACCTCCGATCCTGTCTTTCGGGAATTTTTCAATAACTACGTTACCGATATCTTTTATCAGTACCAGGTTTATATTATCTGTTCTTGCTTTTTTGTCCGTTAACACTGTGGTAATGACATCCTTTGGCTTCATATCGGGAAGCCTGACAGGCAAGCCTGTCTTTTCAAGGAGTTTTTTAAGCCTTTCCACAACCTCTTCCTTGCAATATCCAAGCTTGTGCGACAATTCCGCAATAAAAACCATTCCTATGGAAATTGCCTCACCGTGAGTGTATTTTTTGTAATTGTAATAACTCTCAACCGCATGGCCGAAAGTGTGCCCGAAATTTAAAACCATTCTTGTATTGCTTTCCCTCTCGTCCATTTCCACTATCCTGCGCTTAATATCACAACAGATGTATATAATATCCTCAATATGTTTCATTATATCTTTGCGGTTTGAAAGCCTTTCAAGCCTTACGAACAGTTCATTGTCGTCAATGCACCCATATTTTATAACCTCAGCCATACCATCGGCAAAATGCCTGTCGGGCAAAGTCTTAAGCAGCAGCGGATCAATAAGCACAGCTTCAGGATGATAAAAGCTTCCCACCAGATTTTTACCAAAGGGCATATTAACAGCAACTTTGCCTCCTATGCTTGAATCAACCATGGCCAGAAGAGATGTGGGGATTTGAATAAACCCAGTTCCGCGAAGCCAGGTGGAAGCTGCAAAACCTGCAAGATCACCTGTAACACCGCCGCCAAGAGCTATTATATAATCACTTCTTGTAATACCGAAATTTGCAAAAAAACTATAAAGCTTTGTAAGCTCATCAAGGCTTTTACTGCTTTCTCCGGCTGGTATTACGCACATCTTTGCATCGATGCCGTTGTTTCCTAATATTTCCATAAGATTGCATCCGCAGGAGGCTTTCAGATTACTATCAGTAATAATAATTGCTTTTCTTTTGTTGATAAACTGCTTAAGCATGGAAAAAGATTTCTGAAACAATCCGTTACCAATAAAAATCGGGTATGTTTTATGGGCAAGCCTTACATCAAGCTTTTGCATTATTAACCTCCCTGTATGCTTAATTTTAAGTGAGACAATGATCAAATCGCGCCATGATCAGAATACCAGCTTTTTACCTTCAAATTCCACCAGCTTTTCTATTTTCTCCATTAATAATGAATACTCTTCCGGTGTTATTGACTGCTGTCCGTCACAAAGAGCGAGGGATGGGTTATTGTGAACTTCAATAATAAGGCCGTCTGCCCCTGCAACTACCGCGGCCTTGGACATGCTTTCAACCATCCATGCTTTTCCGGTGGCATGACTCGGGTCAACTATAACAGGCAGATGGCTGAGCCTTTTTACAGCCTGAACCGCGCTTAAATCAAGTGTGTTTCTTGTATATGTTTCAAAAGTACGTATTCCTCTTTCACAAAGAATAACCCTGTCATTTCCCTCACTCATAATATATTCCGCTGACATAAGCCATTCCTCAATTGTTGCTGCCAAACCACGTTTAAGCAGAATCGGCTTTTTAGTCTTCCCCAGTTCTTTCAAAAGCACAAAATTCTGCATGTTTCTTGCGCCAACCTGAATAATGTCAACATCGTCAACAAACCGCTCAAGCATATCAACTGACATAATCTCAGATACAATGGGCAGTCCTGTGTGTTTTTTTGCATGCTTCAGGTATTCCAGCCCTTCAAGCCCCAGCCCCTGGAAAGCATATGGTGATGTTCTTGGTTTATAGGCTCCGCCGCGCAGGAATGCGGCTTTGCTTTCCTTTACGGCTTTTGCTATACCCTCAATCTGCTCCTCACTTTCCACCGAGCACGGACCTGTTATCACTGTAAAGTATCCTTCACCTATTTTTCTTCCGCATACCTCTATAATTGTATAATCGGGTTTAAACATTTTGTTTGCCTTTTTAAAAGGCTCCTGAACTCTTAGTATATTGGCGACAATATCGTTGGAGGCTATCCTGTACTTATTGATGTTTGAAGTGTCGCCTACCAAACCGAGAATCGAAACCTCAACACCTTCAGTAACCTGAACCTTAACTCCCAATGACTCAATTTCTTTTATCAGTTCATTTCTTTTTTCAACCGGCACATCAGGCTTTAGAACAACAACCATAATATCTCTCCTCCTGAAAAACGGGAGACCCGCAATCGAGTCTCCCGTCAGAATTTCTTTATTAGTTTGATATAGCCCATTGATTGCTTCCATATTTTTTTACATATTAAATTACCTGTGCTGAATACATAAAGTAAAAAGCCAGGCTAAAAAAGTAAAAAAATACGAAGCTGTTTTTTGAATTGAGGCTTTTCATACGCCTGTCCTCCAATGGATATTAAACAGTTTAAACATAAGGATTTTAAAACTTCCCGCTGACCGGTTCCAAATATATAGCCAGCCGTATCCGCGGAGAATATTTATTTTTGTTTAACTGTGCGAACAATCTGTTAAATCATATTATATGCGTATAAGCAGAAAACTGTCAATGATTTTTTTTGAATTTGCTCTTAAGCTGTTATGCTGCTGGTTACTGTTCACACCCTGATTCAGTTACTTAACAGGTCAGATATTGTGCAATGGCGGAAACAAGAGTTTCATTTGCAAGAGCTGGTAAGTTAAAGCTCAGGCAAGCCGAAAACCGTAAAAATGCATATGGAAATAATAATGTATGTTGCATTTTTGCTCAAACAGTCGGCTATTACTGAAGGAACCTGTGCGAAATGAACCCCTGTTTTAGCTGTTGCACAATATCAAAGCAGGCATTAACAGTAACCTGATTGACTTTGGTGTAAGAAATGCAGTATTACCCCCATTTGTGCATTTTTATTATATTAATCAGAAAGAGGCAATCATCAATGAGCTTTTCGGCAAATGAAGCATCCGCCAGTATGTCTTTGATATTCAATGCTGTAAAATTACGCTTGTATCCTATTGTGGCAAATCGTGCGAATTCATCCAGTTGCATATCCCTGTTCAATAAACCGTCCCTGTTATATGAATAAAAACTTCTGAACATTCTTCTGTATTTTTTGGATGTGGTATGTATAATAAACTGAAGACGGAACCTTGCACGGTCTATTTCCAGTATGATATCGGATTTGAACGGAAGCTCCACAAAAAAGAACGCTTTAAATGCCTTTCCGTCCGCCGATAATTCTTCCTTCCATACATCCCTGCCATAAGGAGTCAATATTCTCCGGATTGTATTGTGGGTATCGTTTATCAGTTTTTCCTTCCAACCGGCCAATCCATAATAGGTTTCAAGAATATTCTGTAAAACATCTGACAAGGTTGTGTCTTTTCTGTCGGAGTCATTTTGCAGCAATTCTGTAATGTAAGCCGGAAGAGTTGTACAGAAGTTGTTAATAGCCGGTTGATTTTTTTGCATTGTTTTCCCCCCACGCAATGAAGCAAAAAATTATACAATTCCTTTTTGGCATATCCCCTGCCTGTTCTTGATTTTAAACCCCCGGCTGAGATACGCCGCCCGGTTTTGCTGTTTTAACCGATTGAAGCAGGATTATTACCACAATCGCTGAAAATACGCTATCCGAATTTTTAGCCGCAGGGTAAAGGGCAGGGCTTTAAGCGGTAGTTGATAATATTATGTTAATCATCCAATTACAAATTATCACAGGGAGATAAAGCTGTCAACAATCCCGGCTTTTATTTTTCAGAAAAGTTATGTTAATTGTATGTTCCAAAACAGCATCAGGTTCTTAAAAAGGTGTGTTCTTAAATTAAACACACCTTTTTGGATTTTGTTATTAAACTGTGAAACGCAGGGTTGTCCGTGAGGGTATGTATATAAATACACCTTTTATAAAATTTTATTTGAAAAACTCGTTATACAGTGCAATTATAGCCGTATCAAGGTCTTTTTCATCGATTCCGAACATGATGCTTACTTCAGAAGAACCCTGGTTTATCATTCTGATGTTAACGCCGCTTTTTGCAAGCGCCGTTGTTGCCCTTCCCGCAACGCCTATGTTTCTCAGCATGCCTTCTCCCACAACCATTACAAGGGCAAGATCATAGCCAATTGTGATGCTGTCGACTGCAAGGTTATGTGCAATACGCTCCATTATCCGGGATATTTTGTCACTGTCAACATACTTTTGGCGCAATATTACAGAAATATCGTCTATTCCTGACGGCATATGTTCAAAGGGAACGGTTTCTTCCTCGAGTATTGAAAGAACTTTCCGGCCAAAACCGATTTCCCTGTTCATCATGTATTTATGAATATTAATGGTTATAAAACCGCCGGATCCCGCGATTCCCGAAAGCGGGCCGTTGGTGATTTCCCTTGTTGTAACAATCATCGTGCCGGCTGATCCCGGATTATTCGTATTTCTTATATTTACAGGAATACCCTTTTTAAACACCGGGGCAAGGGTTTCCTCATGAAGTACTGAGAACCCTGCATATGCAAGTTCACGCATTTCACGGTATGTTAAAACAGGAATAGCCTTTGGATTATGAATAAGCTTCGGGTTGGCTGCAAAGACGGAATTAACATCGGTAAAATTCTCATAAACATCAGCTTCAACCGCGGCAGCAAGGATTGAACCCGTAATATCCGAACCTCCCCTTGAAAATGTAACCACTTCTCCGGACAGTGAATAACCGAAAAATCCCGGGAAAATTAAAATTCCATCCAAATCCCTAAGCTTTGACAGATTCTTAAAGGATTGAGGCAATATCCGCGCATTGCCATATTCGTCGCTCAGGAATAGACCGGCATCTTTAGGATTAATATATTGGGCATTATAGCCAAGGCTTTTTAAGTATTTCGCAACCAGCCTCGCGCAATTGTCCTCACCGGCGGCTTTCATGCGATCTATAAATTTTGCTTCGTGATCATAGCCCAGCATAATTCTTGTTTTTAAATTATTCTCAATATCCTTTACAATTTCATTGCCTAAGCTAAGACCCTCAGCGATTCTTCGGTATCTTGAAACTACCGCGTTAAGCTCTTTCTCGCAATTTCTGGTTCTTAAAAAAGTTTCAGCGAGATTAATGAGCATATCGGTTACTTTAATATCGTCCTCAAATTCATTTCCCGGGGCAGATACAACCACCAGGCGGCGTTCAGGATCAGATGTAATAATATCACATACTTTTTTAATCTGCTCCGCAGACGCCATCGATGTGCCGCCAAATTTACAAACTTTCATTCAGTACCCTCCGTAATTTATTACTTAAAAATATACTCAAACTAAAGCTGAAAATCAACTGTATTATTTCTCTCATTTATATATAATTAGGGTGAAGCGCAAATATTCTATACACTTCACCCTAAGAATTTATCACTAAGGTTAATATCCTGTCAATGAGGAATTTAAATTAATCACCTGCCAAGAAGCTTTACTGTTTCCCTGGAAATTGCAAGTTCTTCATTTGTGGGGATAACAAGGGTTCTCACTTTGGCATGGGGTTTACTGATATCCATTTCCTTTCCCCTTACATTGTTTTTCTCCGGGTCGATTTCAATACCAAGGAATTCAAGTCCGGATGTGGCCTTTTCCCTTATTAAACTGTTATTCTCACCAATACCCGCGGTAAACACCAGTGCGTCAATTCCACCCATGGCCGCGGCGTATGAGCCGATATATTTTTTAGTCTGATAAACAAAAACATCAAGAGCAAGCCTGGCTCGTTCATTACCATTTAAAGCTGCTTCCTCAAGATCCCTGAAATCACTGCTTACACCGGATATACCCAGAACACCCGACTTTTTATTTAACAAATCGTCAAGCATGGCAGCGTCGTAATTCTTGTGTTCAATCAGGTATGTTATAATAGCCGGGTCAATAGAGCCGCAGCGTGTACCCATGGGGACGCCGTCAAGAGGAGTATATCCCATGCTTGTGTCCACCGATATTCCGTTTTTCACAGCGCAAATGCTTGAACCGTTTCCCAGATGGCAGGTTACTATCTTCAAACTCTCATATGGTTTATTTAACAATGCGGCAGCACGCTCGGAAACATATTTGTGGGAAGTTCCATGAAAACCATATCTTCGAATTCTGCCCTCCTCATAAAAACTATACGGGAGAGCAAAAATAAAGGCTTCCCTGGGCATTGTCTGATGAAAAGCGGTATCAAAAACCGCAACCATTGGAACATCAGGCATAATGGCCTTGCAGGCTTTTATTCCAGTTATGTTTGGCCCGTTATGAAGAGGTGCCAAAACAATACATTCTTCAATTGCCTTAATAACTTCTTCATCTATGACAACGGATTTGTAGAACTTTTCCCCGCCATGGACAACGCGATGCCCGACAGACGAAATTTCATTCATGCTTTTTATAACTCCGAATTCTTCATCCGTTAACGCATTTATAACTTCTTTTATGGCCTCATTATGGTCATGAAGCTCAATCTCTTTTTTATAGGACTTTCCGGTATGGTCTGTCTGCTTTACGATTGATCCGCCAAGCCCTATTCTGTCGCACAGCCCTTTTGCCAGGACTATTTCCTTTTCAGTATCTATCAGTTGATATTTCAGCGAAGAACTTCCTGTATTTATCACAAGTATTTTCATGTGTTTACCCCCATCACTAATAATATTGCTAAAATATACCAATGAAGCTCATAGCTTCCTGTCCGGGGTTATCTCCCCCAATTTATCATGAAACAAAACAATTTTAAAAGGAATGTATATGGTTACACTAAAAACTTCGATTATTTACTGACGTATTAATCATCCTGAGCCTGTACGCATGTAATTGCTATAACGCCCACAATATCCTCGGCAACACAGCCCCTGGACAAATCGTTAACAGGCTTTGAGATACCCTGGGTTATTGGTCCGTAGGCCTCTGCCTTTGCGAGCCTTTGAGTAAGCTTATATGCAATGTTCCCACAGTTAAGATCCGGGAAAATCAATGTATTGGCTTTCCCTTCAACGGGGCTTCCCGGTGCTTTTGATCTGGCTACGCTTGGCACTATTGCTGCATCCGCCTGCAATTCACCGTCAAGTATCAAATCGGGAGCTTTCTCTTTGGCAATACGTGTAGCTTCAATTACTTTTTCAGTCAATTCGCTTTTTGCGCTGCCATAACTGGAATATGACAACATCGCAACCCTTGGTTCGGCTTCAACCAATTTTTTAAATGATTTTGCTGATGATATTGCAATATCAGATAATTCCTCCGCGTTCGGGTTCTCCACCAGCCCGCTGTCGGCAT
>JAAYGP010000342.1 GCA_012727625.1 Clostridiaceae bacterium | reverse complement strand
GTTCAGGCTTATGGCAAGAATAATATTGATTCCGATAGTAGAAACGGTCGCCATTATATAATCATTGATTACACCAAGTGTAATCAGCAGTTGTACAACGGCAAAGACAAGTATGAGAGCAATAAGTTTTTTTATTACGCCGGTTAAAATTCCTCGTTTCATTATACTACACCTTCTCTCTTGTCTCTTTACCCAGCAGTCCCGATGGCTTTACAATAAGAATCAGTATAAGGATGGCAAAAACAAACGCATCCTTAAGCAGCGAATTCACGTAAGCGATAACAAATACTTCAGCGAATCCGATAAAATAGCCGCCAATCATTGCGCCCGGAATTAATCCTATTCCACCTAACACAGCAGCAACGAAAGCTTTAAGCCCGGGCATACCCCCCATAAGAGGATTAATGGAATTATAATAAATTCCCACCAGAATTCCGGCGGCACCCGCCAAAGCCGAACCAAGGGCAAAGGTAAAGGAAATGGTAGTGTCCACATTAATGCCCATAAGCTCTGCGGCATCACGATCCAGGGATACTGCTCTCATTGCCTTTCCGATTTTTGTTCTTTTAACAATAAACTGAAGCAATATCATTAATATAATTGTTATTCCAACTATTAATATTTGCTGCATTGTTATATTAATGCCACCAATGCTGTAAGTTTTCGACATTAAGCCTGATAAAGGCGGATAAGAACGTGGATCGGGTTTAACAAAGAACATTGTTGTGTACTCAATAAACAATGAAACACCGATGGCTGTGATTAAAACAGCGATTCTTGCAGTATTTCTAAGAGGCTTGTATGCTATTTTTTCAATGGCAATTCCAACAAGGGTACATATCGCCATAGCAATAAAAAGCGATGGAAGAAATCCAAGCTTGAAGCTTGTCATGCAAAAATAACCGATGTAGGCTCCAAGCATGAATATGTCGCAATGGGCAAAATTTATAAGCTTAATAATACCGTATACCATGGTATAACCAAGCGCTATCAATGCGTATATGCTTCCTACAGAAATGCCGTTAATAACTTGCTGTAAAAATTGTTCCATTCTGAATCCTTCTTTCAATAAAAACACAGATGGGAGCTCAATAGCCCCCATCTGCATATAATAACAGCCAATAAACATACTATGACATTTTATAAAATTAAGGGGCCTGACTACGGGTTTACCTTTACACTTGAAACTTGTATTCCATTTTCCAGTTCAATTACAACAATTGACTTTACAGGATTATGATTTTCGTCAACACTTAAAGTACCTGTAACGCTTTCAAAACCCGCAGTAGCCTCAAGAGCTTCCTTAACAGACTCACCTGTCAGCTTTTCAGCACGTTCGATAGCATCAGCAACAAACCTAGCGAGGTCATACCCCAGCGCATTAAAAGCATCCGGCTCTTTGCCGTATTTGTTTTTGAAAGCTTCTATAAACGCAGTTACCTTAGGATCTTTATCCAAAGAAGAATAGTGGTTGGTGAAATAGACATCATTAAGGGCTTCGGCACCTGCAAGCTCAACCAATACAGGGGAGTCAAACCCATCGGCCCCCAGGATAGGTATGTTGATACCCTGCGCACGTGCCTGTTTAATTATCAAACCAGCTTCATTATAGTATCCCGGGATGTAAATAACGTCAAAGTCCATTCCCTTGATTTTTGTAAGAATTGCGTTAAAATCAGTATCATCCTTTACATATGCTTCTTCAGCAACTATTGTGCCTCCTGATGAGGTGAAAGTATCCCTGAAGTTTTTAGCAAGACCTTTTCCATAGTCACTGGAGCTGTCCATAATTATAACCGCTTTTTTTGCAGAGAGATTTTCAGACGCGAAGTTTGCCATAACCCTGCCCTGGAAAGAATCATTAAAGCATATGCGGAAAGCATATTCCTGAACAACGCCGTTTGCAGCAACCGTAACATCCTCAGCAGTGGCAGAGCCGGAAGCAACAGGTATCTTGTTTTTGTTTGCCACAGGAATCTGGGCTTTAAAGCATCCGGATGTCGCCGGGCCTAAAATTGCAATCACCTTATCCTGTGTAATCAACCTTGTAGCAAGTGTGGCCGCTTCAGCCTCATTGGAATTATTGTCAACCTTATACGGCTTAATTAATTTTCCATTAATTCCGCCGGCTTTGTTAATTTCCTCAATAGCAAGCTCGATGCCCTCAACAGAACTCTGGCCATAGGTAGCGCTTCCTCCGGATAACTCGTAGTTAATACCAATTCTGATTTCGTTTGTATCAGTTTTGGTACAGGCAGCGAACAAAGTTGTCGCTATAAAGCAAAATAAAAGAACAGATAAAAATTTTTTCATATTACCCCTCCTGTGTTCTCCCTATATATAATTAAGAAAATTTTATTATTTTTATCCCTGCGTGTCAAGAGGTTTGGAAATTCTGCATGTAATTAAGCCATACCTGATATTTTTATTGGTAAAATCCAATGGTAAAATAATCAGCTTAGTAAAGTTGTAAAGTTCATATCTTGCAAGTGAAGCATCTGTTTCCGTCATTGTATGATTTCAGGGACGACTTTTTCAGAATATTAATCAGGTTGGGGTGTGAACAGTAACACCTGACTCCCGCACTGTAAAATAATACGTAATCAAGGCAATTGCAATGAATTTCTTTCATTGCTATAATAGAATAAACGCTCGCATTTCATATAATCTGACTTTTTATAATGCGGGGTTGGGACGCCACAGATAACTTAATAACTTCGTTTACTTAAAATGCTTGTGAGGTGCGGATTTTTGGGAGTTAGAATTCTGGTTGCCGATGGAGACGCTCGAATAAGGAATGAAATAAAAGAGCATTTCAACAACGAGGGGTATGAAGTTGACTTGGTTGGTGATGGTATCACAGCTATAAAACATTACAGGCGTTATGAGTATCATTTGTCCATTCTGGACACTGATTTGCCTGAACTTGACGGAAGAAGCGTTTGCATGCAATTTCGGAAGATGTCCAATGCCCCTTTTATATTAATGTCCGAAGACGGTGATGAAAACTCCGTGCTTGGAGGTTATGCCCTTGGTGCGGAAGATTATATTGTTAAGCCCTTTTCGGTAAGAGAATTGCTTGCTCGTGTTAATGTTATACTCAGGCGCAGAATAGGAAAGGAATCTGTACCGGTTAGAAATTTGGTATTTGATGGTCTTATAATTGACACATTTTCACACGAAGTGTATGTTGACGACAGAAAGGTTATTCTTACACCCAAGGAGTATGAGTTGCTGGTTATGCTGGCAAAGAGTCCTGAACGGGCATTTTCCAGAAAAATGTTAATAGATACTATATGGGGTTATGATTACTATGGGACGGACAGGACAGTCGACACCCATATAAAAAATTTACGGGAGGCCTTAAAGCCGCGCGATTATTATATATCAACGGTGAGAGGCTTTGGCTATAAAATTAAGGAGGTTTAACGGATTACCTCTCAGCCGTATTGGATAACTC
>JAAYGP010000341.1 GCA_012727625.1 Clostridiaceae bacterium | reverse complement strand
TTTTCATGTTAACCACAAATATCACCTTCCGTTTTTTTGTTACTGTTCACAGGTTCTGTTTAAAGATATTGTGCAACAGAAAGAAGCTTCAGCGGAAAGAAGCTCCTGTTTCCGCTATTGCACAATATCTGACCTTATCAGAAACTGAATCAGGGTGTGAACAGTAATGTTTTTTTATATAACAAGGTTCAGATATACCAATGTTGTATATGAAATACAGCTTGCTCAGGATGCTGAAAATAGTTGAATCCTTTGCCGGGCAGACGCTGACTGAATCTGGATGAGGCCGGCGATGTAAGCTTAATATCCTGTTTAAGCTGAACGCTAAATAAGCCACATATGATTCATTTTATAGCCTTTTAACATTCAGATTATAAGCATGGCATCACCAAAGCTGAAAAACCTGTATTTAAGATTAATGGCTTCCTTGTATGCCGAAAGAATATTTTCCCTTCCGGCAAAAGCACTGACCAGCATTAAAAGTGTTGATTCCGGAAGATGGAAATTTGTTATAAGCCCGTCAATAACTTTAAAACGATAGCCGGGGTAAATAAATATGTCGGTTTCCCCTTCCCCTGGATTTATCCGTCCATCGTTCGTTGCAACTGTCTCAATCACCCTGCAGCTTGTGGTTCCAACAGCTATAACACGACCTTTGCGTTCTTTCGTTCTGTTTATGATATCGCATGCTTCCCGGTTTATTGAAAATGATTCCGCATGCATGCGGTGTTCAGTAACATTCTCTGTTTTAACAGGCCTGAAAGTCCCTAAACCAACATGAAGTGTTAATTCAGCAAATTCAATTCCAAGAGATTTCAACCTGTCAATCAGCTCTTCCGTAAAATGAAGCCCTGCTGTTGGAGCTGCTGCCGATCCCCTAAACTTTGAATAAACAGTCTGATACCGTTCCTTATCTTCAAGAGGTGCTGTTATATAAGGCGGCAGCGGAACAATTCCCACTTTATCAAGAATCTCTTCAAATATATCATTATAGAAGAAACGAACCAGCCGGATGCCCTCATCAGCTATGCTGATGATTTCAGCTTTCAAATCCCCGTTGCCGAATATAAAACGTGTACCAACCCTGGCTCTTCTTCCCGGTTTTAAAATAACCTCCCATACATCTTCCTTAATTCTTTTTAAAAGAACAAATTCAATTTTACCGCCTGTATCCTCGCGAAATCCATGCAGCCGGGCGGGTATAACCCTTGTATTATTAACAACAAGACAATCACCGGGTTTTAAATAGCCTGTTATATCATAAAAGTGCCTGTGACTTGTTGCTCCTGTGCGTCTGTCAAGAACCAGCAACCTTGACTTATCTCTTTTTTGAGCCGGTGTCTGCGCAATCAACGATTCAGGCAGTTCGTAATAAAAGTCCTTAAGATGCATAATGTAAACCTTTCATTAAAATCAGAATTTAAACACCCCACTTCCTTTTATTAACCAAAGCAATAATCAGTGTAGATAAAACAAATAAGGATGTGGGTATAACCAATTCAATTTAGTGTATCAAAGCTATAATACATAAATCACCAATGATTTACAAGGGTAAAAATATCTGACCTGTTCCGGTAATTGGATCAGGGTGATTAAACAGTAACTGTTGAAGTGTTATTGCAGTAAAATTTTATAAAAGAATGTATTTATTGATTATTTCCTGCTCAAGACGGTACAAGTCCTGGTTCTTGACCGTACGGGAGCTGAAAGGCATGGGATTGTCAAGCTCCAGAAGAATTCCGGCCGGTTTATCGGAAAGAATGTAAATCTTATCTGACAATAATAGCGCTTCATGCACATCATGAGTAACCATCAAAATAGCTGGTTTGGTTGAAAGCCAAAGTTTTTTAAACATTGATATCATCTGGGCACGTATTTTCAGGTCCAATGACTGGAATGGTTCATCCATGAATAATATGTCAGATTTTACGATAAATGCCCTCGCCATTGCAAGTCTTTGGTTCATGCCTCCGCTAAGCTGTGCCGGATACAGTTTCTCATAACCTTTCAGACCGACTTTTTCCATAATATCAAGGCACAGCCTGAGTCTTTCTTTTTTATCAAGCGTATCAGGAAGCACAAATTGCAGATTGTCAATCGTATTCTTCCAGGGAAGAAGTCTTGTTTCCTGGAACAAAAAACCTGCCCTTTTATTCTCCATTCCCACAATTTCGCCGCGATCCGGTTTTAAAAGACCTGCAGCAATTTTAAGGAGTGTTGTTTTGCCGCACCCCGAAGGTCCCAGAATGGAAGTAATGCTCCCCTCCTTAAAAGACATATCAAGACCTGAAAAAATATTCAACTCACCAAAGCTTTTATGGATATTAACAAGCTCAGGCATTAAAATCCCTCCTTTCAAATAATTTTTTCAGAAAATAATCAAAAAGGAGAGATATGGCAACAACTATTATGGTCCATGCTATAATTCCTGCGATGTCAATTTGTATCCGGTGCATATACATCTGAGCACCTATTGTGTTCTGTTTAACAAAATTAAAAACCTCTGCCGTCACCGTAATTTTAAAACTCAGCCCCAATGCGGAACGGATTCCGGCTATAAGATATGTATACAATGATGGAATATATATGCCACTAATTATTTTTTTCCTGCTGAGCCTGTAAACCTTTGCCATTTCAATAAGCTTGTTGTCAACGCTTACAAGCCCCTCCGCAATATTCGTATATAAGACAGGAAAAACAACAAAAAAACATATGACAATGGGCGTAACCGATACAGGCAGCAGCAACAGAGCCATAAGAATTATTGCAACTGAAGGAACAGAGCGTATTATTCCTGAAACCTTATCCATGATTGTATATAGTGGTTTCAGGAACTTGCTTAAAATACCCAGAACAAGTGAAAGGATAAAGGCAACGAAAAAACTAATGAAAACGGATTTCACCGTATTAAAAACAGATGGTACAAAGGCCTTGCTTTTTATTACGGAAACAAAGGAAAAAAGAACCTCTGAGGGGGAAGGAAAAATCAGAGTTTCCCTTCCCAGGGAGAGAAAATGCCATGAAGCAATCAAAGCCACTATAAAAATCAGGAATGTCAGCCTTTGAGTATGTTTCTTCATTTTTATCCACCGAATTTCATAGTATTGTCATCAACCGGGTTTAATCCCGTAATTACGGATAGTTATGGCGGTTATCGCTTCTCTTTCACACAAGGAGCCTTCACCATGCTTTACTTTGAAATTCCGGAAGACAGCGGTATGCAGAATCTTCACCTGATTTCATAATAAAGTCCTTCATCGGGAATGGCTTCTCCAATGGTCTTGGGATTAAAATCATAAAGAACCCTGAAAAAGTCATCAAGTTCCTTTTTAATATACCCTACCAGCTCATGCCTGATATTATTTCCAGGCATTGATTTTTCAACAACTGACGCGGGAAGCCCAAGCTCCATTTCCTCTGCGTAAGCTCCTGCCTGGGCAGGGTTTTCATTAATCCATGCCATACCGTCCGAAAGTAAAGCAATATAATCCTTCACAAAACCGGGGCTTGTGTTTATCAGTTCTTCCTTAACAAAAACACCGGCCTGAGGAAAGCCTGCTTTGGTATTGAAATATTTCTTCCATTCCTCCTGCAAATCCAAAAATACATTTGTCTTTGGCATTTTTGCCTTTACAGTTGTCAGAACGGGTTCAGGAAGCATTGATATTTTTGCCTTACCCGCCAGAAAGTTAGGTCCAAGCTCTGTGGCGCCTGATAAATATATCAGGTTTACATCCTTTTCGGGATCAAGGTTGTTTTTTTGTAACAGCGTCCTGAATACTATATCGGGAACAAGGCCTTTTCCCATCATATATATATCTTCACCTTTCAAATCTTCCCATCCTTCCATGTTTTCGGAAGACGCGATATAAAGATTTCCCCAGGTAACAACGGATGTAAGCTTGTATGGCAATTTCTTCTGATACAGCTGTGCCGCAAGATTAACCGGTATTACCGCAAAATCCGCTTCTTTTGCTGTAAGTCTTGCAACTATAAGATCCGTTGTCGGAACAACCTCATACTCAATCTCTGTGCCATTAAAATTCCTTGCATCTTTCATGGGC
>JAAYGP010000340.1 GCA_012727625.1 Clostridiaceae bacterium | reverse complement strand
TATTACACAATATCTGACCTGATCAGTAACTGAATCATGTGTGAACAGTAACCTTATCCTTTAACATAAATCCATAAATAAAAACTGTTTTATACCTTTATTCTATTAATCATATTTTCAATTCTTGCCCTGACCTTATCTTCACCCATTATCTGTTGAATCTCCCATATATCCGGGGAATTTGCGCGGCCTATCAATGCTATTCTGATTGTGGTGCTTACATCTCCCACATGACCTTTGTAAAGGTCCGGATTCTTTTTGTAATCTTTGGGCCTGGGCGCATAACCATTTGCTTCTGCAATTTTTCTTATTTTTTCAAACCATTGGTTTTGATCGTCTTTCGGATCATAGGTCTTAAGATATTCGCCCAGCAGCTTTTTGGCGTCCTGTTCGTCAATATTCTCAGGAATCCTGTCTGCTATACGGAAATATTCATCAAAGAAATAGCTTATAAAATCGAATATCTGCTCACAATATATTAAATCCTTGCGGGGCTTGTTTCCCTCTCTTCCGATTGATAACAGCCTAATCACAGAAGTCTTGTTTTTTTCAAGCAGTCCGGTGATTTCTGTTTTATATTTCCCTGACCATTCAAGTAAAAATTCATAAATATCCTCTGCAGGGATTTTCAATAAAACATCCTTGCTCACATTATTTAACTTTTCAAGATCAAACATCGCTCCCGATGTGCTCATCTTTTCAAGAGTGAATTCAAACTCCTCGTAAGAGCTGTCAGGATTGGCCATTCTCCATTCCTCATAATTGGAGTTTAAAATAGTCATAATGTATTCCCTGACCGCGGCCGGATGATAACCCAGCTCCATATAGTAAGTAAGGCCCAGCTCAGGATCCTTTCTTTTTGACAGCTTTCTTTTGTTTCCGTTCTCAATTTTCATTAAATGAGCTGTATGGCAGTAAACAGGCAAATCCCAACCAATTGCCCTGAACATCTCAACATGCGCAGGCAATGTGGAAAGCCATTCCTCACCTCTTACCACATGGGTAACTCTCATGAAATGGTCATCAACAACATGGGCAAAATGATAGGTTGGGATTCCATTACTTTTCAGAAGCACTATATCCTGATAATTTTCACGCAAAGTAAGTGTACCTCTTATTGCATCCTCTATTTCAAAGGTGTTTTGCTCATCGCCAATGGATTTGAACCTTAGCACAAAGCTTTCATTGCGGCTTAGGCGCTCCTTTATTTCATCAAGTGTAAGGTTTCTTTCCCTTGCCCATTTACCATAATATCCGGTGGTGATTTTCTCACTTTCCTGCTTTTTTCTTAATTCAAGAAGCTCCTCTTCAGTGCAGAAGCATGGATATGCCCTGCCCTGTTCCACAAGATACTTGGCCACGCATTGGTAAATATCTTTTCTCATGCTTTGGAAATATGGTCCGTAATCACCTGTTTCCCCGTCAATTCCAACGCCCTCGTCAAAGGTCAGTCCGAAAAACTCAAATGCATCTATAATTGCCTTAACCGCTCCCTCAACCTTGCGTTTCTCATCCGTATCCTCTATACGAAGCATGAATACGCCACCGCTTTGGCGGGCCAGGCGTTCGTCCGCAAAAGCTCCGTACAGATTCCCGATATGAACAAAGCCTGTGGGGCTTGGTGCAATTCTTGTAACCTTTGCTCCGTCCTTTAAATTTCTTTTTGGGTATTTCTCCTCATAATATGAAATGGTCTTGTCAATATCCGGAAATAACAGATTTGCCAACTCTTTGTAATTCATTTCAGCCTCCTTGAATAAATTATCATAATCATTCATCCTCCACCTACGCTTTCACTGTCATAAAAATGGCGGATTAAAGGCGGGATTATCTGATATATAAATTATAAAAAAAACTTATGCCAGTCTGAAACTTACATGTACCAATTCCCGATTAAAAGAAAAACGGCTATTTTGTTTAATAATAAAACAAAAAACCGTCCATGTCCAATCTGGTAACCCATAGGGGAGTCGAACCCCTGTTTTCACCGTGAGAGGGTGACGTCTTAACCACTTGACCAATGGGTCGCAGTTTTTGCATTTATTATTATACATTCATAATCCGTGTTTGTCCATATTAATTTTGTCACGCTTTCAGCTACTGAACAGTAACCAGTAACTTATATTTTAAACATGAACTTTTTTGTGCTCCGGTAAAACCACCATTCGAGCAGCAGGATTAAAATTACCGCAAACAACAATGGATTTCTCAGTAAATAGCCCGTTTTTTTAATCGGAACGTAAAAACCTGTGTCGCTTTCCGAAACTGTCGCTCCTGCTTCTCTGTTCTCCAAAAGCCATTCATCTGCCAGGTTCACGGCAAAGGGCGCAGATATGGTTCCGGACGCATTGGTTTGCTCAAGGCGGTAAATGCCCGGTTTATATGTTTCAATAAAAGGTTCCGGAGGTATGGGCGGAGCAATGGTAATTCTGCTTCCGTCAGGCAAAACAACTTCTGCTTTTTCAGTATCGGGAAAAAGGTCAAACTCCACCATATCCCCCACAAGCATGCCTGTCACATGACTGCTGCTTGCCGGCACGTACTCGGAAACTATATTTGACATTAGTATTGGAAATTCCGGTTGCAGCGGCAAATCCGTTTCAAAAAGGTTGAAACCAAATATCAGTATGCGGGTATTCCCGATACGCCCATCCATTATAACCGGGTTCCCGTTGTATTCAGTTACTATATCAGCCCAGTCGGGTTTATTTAGTATCCTGGTTCTTCCAACGGCAAATTTTTAATTTGATAAATATCTGAATATTTCATGATCCGTTTTTTTGATCAAAGGAGTGTCCATCCAGCCACCAACCTGAAAAAACTTGTTTTCATCCGGTGCAAATATAACAAGATTACCATCCTGGGGCAGGTTTTCAGCTACAATTCCATCAAAAACATACAAATCATATCCTTTATATTCTGTCAGCTCTCCGGGCTGGGTTCTTGTAAGCTCAACATTTTTCATTAAAGAAAGAACCTTTTCAAGAAAAATGTTTCCCCTGGTTACCAGCAGCACCTTTGCGGGCTCACCGCCAAATACCGTATCGTAGGCCCGATTGTCATATTCGAGGATATCATCCGTATCAATTACGCACAACAGATTTCTGACATTATCAGGTATATCACGCCACCATATGGTTCTGGTCTGTCCCGCTCCTATTGATACAAGCTGAGAATCCAAAAAGGTTTCATCACCATAGAGGCTTACGGAAATTGTCGCGTCCTCACCCGACTGATTTCTTACCGTACTCATTGCAGATATATGTTCCCCGACATTTGTGTGGGTGAATCTGATAATTGCATAATTGTCATCCTTCTTCCTGTAATCAGAAAACTGAATTTCCTCGCTGCCGACATTAACAGGTTTATCACCAAAAAGAAGGATTAAAGCCTGGTTGTCCTGTTTTTTAAGCGATAACAGCAATTCCGCGGCTTTTTCTGCATCCATATGTGTAAAAGTGGGCTCAATGGCTTCTATGGTACTTTTTATATCGCTTTTTGACTCTGAGGCATAAAGCAGTAAATCCGCGCTTTTTGAAATGCTTACCACAGAAACCCGGGTGTTTCCGGAAAGTTCATCAACATACCGTATGGCATCACTTTTGGCAGCATCCAGCCTTGTGGGCTGCATATCCGTTGATGACATGCTTAATGAAGAATCAATAACAAGAATAATTGATTCCTTATCTTTCCCGGCCATGTTTATGGCAAAGCCGGACAATGCCAGAACAATTAACGCCGCCGCGGCTATCTGAAGAAACATCAGCAAATTTTTCCTGAGCTTCTGCCAGGGTGTCGCGGATTGCATATCCATAAGCACCCTTTGCCATAATATAAGGCTTGAGACAACCTGCCTGTTCCGTTTTTGTTTCAGTATATACATCAAAAGGATTACCGGGATTGATATAAGACCTGCCAATCCCAAGGGGTTCAAAAACACCAACAGGGAGCACATCCTTTCTTTGCATTAAGGCTAACCATCCGATACAATATAATTTATCATATTCTTTTTAAACACCATATCTGAAAGCAGTGCATGGTTATTCGCCAATTAATTGCCTTTAGTTAATTCCACCATACTCATCCTGCAGGTATTACAGGGTTTCTTTACAGCCCCGGCACTGTATACCGTGGTACAGGAACTGAGTAACATCAGCCGAACAGGTTAAAAAATATCAGCCCCGGTTATGAAATTAACTGTCTTACCATCCTGTCCACCGGCAGGTCAGAAGTAAGCAGGGAATGGCGAACCCCCCATTTTCTGCATTGTTCCTTTATTCCTGCCAAAAACTTATTTACTGATTTTTGATATAAATCCAATAACGCCCCTGAAACGGTAACTTCCATTGTTTTGCCCGTTTCACAGTCAACCAGCTCCAAAGCACCGTCTATTTGCGGGGATATCTCCTGAGGTGAGAGAATATGGCAGAAATATATCTCCTGCCGGCGGTATTTCAAATACTTCAGGCCCTCCTCCATTCCGCTGTCAATTAATCCGTCGGTTATTACAATGCTTATACCTCTGCCTGATTTCCATTCCATATTCTTCAATGCTTCGGAAAATTTGCTCTCTCCGTGGTCCGGCAACTCCTCCAACAGGTTGACTATCTCAATAAACGCGCCTTGAGTCCGGTAAGGGCCGAAAGCACTTTCTGCTTTACTGTTCCATGGAATGATTGTAACACGGTCATAGGATAAAAGGCTCAGATATGACAGAGCTGCTGCCAGGCGCCTTGCTGCTGCGTTTTTACTCGGCTCTCCAAAGTTCATTGATTTACTTGTATCCAAAAAAATCCGGACAGGTGCTTCCCGTTCCTCCATGAACAGCTTAACATACAGCTTATCGAAACGGCCATAGGCATTCCAGTCTACCCTGCGGAAATCATCGCCGGGAACATATTCCCTGAAATCAGAAAACTCAACAGAACTTCCCTTGCTCCTGGATTTTCTGTTTCCTGAAGCGTTCCCTGAAACAGGTATATTAATTTTAAGTGAGAGAGAATGTATCTTTCTCAGGGTATCGTTATCCAGGATTTTCATTGATAAGTCTTCACATCCTCGATTAATTGATCAATTATTTTCTCCGGGGTTATTTCATCGGAGACGGCATCAAAGTTTAAAAATATTCTGTGCCTTAATGCCGGATAGGACACGTTTCTGATATCGTCGAAAGATACATTGTATCTTCCGCTTAAAAGTGCCCTGATCCTCGCTGTTCCGATAATAGCCTGGGCGCCTCTCGGGCTTGCGCCATAACGTACATATTTTCTGGTTACTTCCGGAGAATCCGGATCCTCCGGATGCGTAGCAAGCACAAGGCGGATTGCATAATCCAGAACCGGCTCAGCTATGGGTATTTCCCTTGAAACCTTTTGAATTTTTTTTATTTCCCCGGGACTTGAAACAGCGGTTATTTCTTCTTCAACATTTGTCGTTGTCAGCTTTATAATATCCTTCAGCTCATTAAATTCAGGAAAAGGCACATCCAGTTTAAAAAGAAATCTGTCCATCTGCGCTTCAGGCAAAGGGTAGGTACCCTCCATTTCTATCGGGTTTTGTGTTGCCAGAACAAAAAAAGGTTCGGGAAGCTTATGGGTTGTATCCGCGACCGTTACAGTATGCTCCTGCATGGCCTGGAGCAAGGCACTCTGAGTCTTTGGGGTTGCCCTGTTTATTTCATCAGAGAGAACTATGTTGCTGAACACAGGCCCCGGCTGAAAACGGAACATACCCTCCCCGTCCTTTCGGCTTACAATATTTGTTCCTGTAACATCAGCAGGCATAAGGTCCGGAGTAAACTGAATCCGGGAAAAGGAAAGCCCCATTACTTTGCCCAAAACATTTACTAGCCTTGTTTTTCCAAGCCCCGGCATTCCCTCCAGCAAAATGTTTCCGCCTGCCAGCATACACATTATAACCTGTCTGATAACATCTTTCTGGCCTATCATATGCTTTGACACTTCTGCTTCAATTTTCGACACGGTATCTATAACCTTTTGAAAATCCGCCTGTTCAAATTCCATCATGTTACCCTCCCGTTTCCATACTCACAGATGTTGTTTTGACTTTCTGCCAATGCTGCTTTTCCGTCTATTCCAGTGAACTGAAATAATCCCTTACCAGCATTTCCAGACCCGCCGGAATATCCTGTCTCTCCATTGACTGGACAGCTTCTTCCCTGTATTCGCTTAAAACCTCATTCCAGGGCAACATAACTCCTTTCTGAACAGGAGCACCGTCAGCTTCAATAAATGTGCTGCTGCCGGACTGAAGTTTCTGCCCTGATATAAGTGATTCATTGCCCTCTCCGCCTAAACGTTCCGGTATATAAATACTCCTGTATTCATTTCCTTTTCTGTCGCCGGGAGCACGGCCGCTGCCGGGTTGATCCCCTTCATTGTATCCTGCGTCCTCGTTGGTGGAACCTGAACCGGCTCCCGCTCCTCCGTCCTCACCCTGACCCTGGGACTGCCCGCCCTGACCCTGGTTACCGGGCTGATCTCCCTGGCCCTGGCTTCCGTTTTGGCCGCCCTGACCCTGACTGGTGTCTTGGTCTCCATGGTTCCGGTCGCCTGATTGGCCCCCCTGACCCTGGCCTCCCGGTTGTCTTTCTTTATTTTCTGATTGGCTTCCCTGGTTTTGACCTCCTTGCTGAGCGTTGCCGCTGCTCCTTCCCTGGGCTATATACCTGCCCACCGATGCAATGGCAAGCTTTGCTCTTTTCGCTGCTTCTCCAAGGTTACCTGCAGCCTGCATAAAATCCTGCATGCCTGATGCGTTTTCCATAGCCTGTTCAATAAGGTCTTTAAGGCTTTGTGCGATCTCTTCCCCGCTTAAGCTGCCATCTGATGCAGAGGACGCAATTTTATCCAGTGCTTCCGCCATCATTGAATTATTTGCCATATTTTGCGCGGCCTGCTTTATAAGCTCTGATAATTCTTCCCTGTTATCCATGTTTTCCAATTCTTTTTTAAGTCTATCCAAAGCTTCCTTTAACGCTTCTTCATCCTCATTTTTCAATGCGCCGCCCAAACTTTCCGTTAAAGATGAGCCGGCAAGCATATTTTCCAGAGCTTTTAAATCCTGTTGTGGATTTTGCTCCTTAAGTTTTTCAAGGAGGTTTTCCATTTGTGCCAATGCTTTTAAAGCATCTTCCTCGGTTTTTGCCTTGTCAAACTCTTCCTTCAGCTTCTCAAGCAGCGCTTTAAGCTCTTCAAGCTGCTTTACGCTCATACCCTGATGAGCTTTCATTTGCTTTTCAAGTTCTTTTTCAAGCATTTCTTCCTGCTTATTCATTTCAGTAATTAAAGATTCCAAAAGACGCGTATCATCAGCCACTTTACCCGGAATAAATGATACCAGAAAAGCAGCGACAATAATTACAAAAACCGAAACAATAAGTTCTTTTGAAATTCTGAATTTATATGCTTTTTTTAAGTTTATTCCACCAAGTGATGCTATGGTATCCTCCCTTTGCAGCATGGATACGGGAGAGTTGTCATCTTTTAAATACCATGTTGTGATAACCCTTTCCTCAAGCCCTAAACTGTCCGCGGTAATTATAACCCTATTTTGGGACGGAACAAGGAATAACGCCGCAATAATGCCGGCAAAAAACGCTATGGTCAGAATTGCAAGCATCTTCATGCGGACAAAAGGGACGACCGCAAACAGCGATACCATTGCAAGTATTAACACTGCAATTCCGGCTGCAAGAAGCATATATAA
The DNA here is from genome assembly GCA_012727625.1 of Clostridiaceae bacterium. Taxonomy (GTDB): domain Bacteria; phylum Bacillota; class Clostridia; order DSM-8532; family DSM-8532; genus JAAYGP01. Next base: position 7,014 of record JAAYGP010000340.1, on the reverse strand, counting down.
AACTGATTTCACGGCTCTTTCAAAATGAATTTTTCGTTTCAAAGGCCTTAAAGCCCTGATTATATACCTGGTATCCATTTATAATCCTTTCATTGGTTACGCCTTATATAAATAATATAATAAAAAAATGCCCTTGTAACTTGTTACCGTTAACACCCTCTCCAAGCTTCATACCGCCAAAGCCTCCTTCTTTTGCGCAATATCTTTTAGCAGAACCTGTAAACTGTATCGGAAACTTTTTTCCCGCCATTTCCATATCCATATTGCCTTGGCGGCAACCAACCCTTTCATTTTTTCCGCCTTACAGGATTTAAGGCCGCGGAGCTTAATAAAATCAGCAACAAAGAAAACAAAACACTGAAAATACCGTTTACAATCCATGGCTGCATATATCTCAACAAACCTGTTTCAGATGCAATTAAAACTTCAAATTCATAGGCAATGCTTGAAAATAATCCATGCCCGTAATACGAACCAAAAATATCATAATGGCTGGTTCCGCTGAAATAAAATGATAAAAATCCAAACACAGGCGATGGGAAAAGGCTTAAGGCTATGGATCTGTATGTTGGGCTGAATGTCATTTGATTTAACAGGCTATAGGCGAAAAAGCCAAGAAAAGGACCGAAAGTCATTAACCCTAAAAAAATGTAGGTTGTTATTATGGAAACAATATTTCTCTTAAAGATTGTTGAGAAAAATACCCCGCTGCTTGCTACAAAAAGTGAGGTTAATATATAGAAGAAAATAAGCTTTAAAAGGTCCGGAAAACCTATGCCGCCAAAGAAAAACACAACACCCACAACAGGCATTGAAGCTATAAGAAGCAGCAGAATATGAGCTATTGAAACCAATATTTTTCCAGCAATTATTTCTCTTGCCGGTGTCTTTGTAACAAGCATCAAATCCAGGGTTTGCCTTTCGCGTTCACTGCTGATTGAGGTTGCGATTATTGCAGGAACCGCAAGATACAACAGCGCAAACTGAAACGTTATCAAAAGATTATAACCGCCGATTGCTACACGGGGGTTGAAACTTGGCATGGTATAAGAATATATCAGGTCATTTCCGACAAAGTATATCAAAAGAATAAATATTAAAAGGGTTACATAGGAGCAAATCAGTATTACTGAGCGCCATCCCCTTAATTTGGTTTTTATGTCCTTTTGCAGTATCGGATTTATCTTCATTGTTCTTCCCCCTTTGTTAACTGCATGAATACGGTCTCCAGGGAACTCTCAACGGGCTGGAAGGATACCACGGGGATATCCCTTTCCACAAGTGTTTTAAGCACTCTGACACAGGCTTCATCTCCACCCTCCATATTTACGTCAATAACTCCTACAACGGAGCTGATTGAACCAATGCCCGGTATTTCCATAAGAATTTTCACAGCTTCCTCTTCTTTCGATGAAACACGAATCTTCACCTGGTTTGCATGGGACATTTTTTCCAATATATCCTGAACAGAACCGCTGGCAATCAATTTCCCCGCATCAATAATCCCTATTGATGTGCATAATTCCGAAAGCTCATGAAGAATGTGAGAGCTTATAAGAATGGTCTTCCCAAGGGAACGCAGCTCTTTTAATATCTCTGTCATCTCAACCCTTGCCCTTGGGTCAAGACCTGAGGCAGGCTCGTCAAGGATCAGAAATTCGGGGTCATGAATAAGACTTCTTGCAAGGCACAGCCTTTGTTTCATACCTCTTGAAAGAGTGTCAACATAGGCATCTTTTTTATTTGTTAAGCGTACCAATTCCAGCAACGAATCGGTCAACCCCCGGCTTTTCTGTTTTGAAATCCCATAAAGACCCGCATAAAAATCCATATATTCATAAACCTTTAAATCATCATACACACCGAAAAAATCGGGCATGTATCCGATATGTTTTTTTACTTCAAGAGGCTCTTTAAACACATCTATTCCACCAATAAAGACTTTTCCTGAGGAAGGGGCCAAAAGCCCCGCGATAATTCTCATTGTGGTGGTTTTGCCCGCTCCGTTTGCACCGACAAATCCATATATTTCACCCTCCGGAATATCCATATTCAGGCGATCCACCGCCAATGTCCCGTTATATCTCTTTGTCAGGTTTTCAACATGAAGCATCATTATTTTGCCACCCCCCTCACCGATATTTCAGGCATGGCAAGAAGTTCACGTTCGTAATTCCTGATCTGTCCGGAATGATCCGGTTTACCTATTTCAACAACACTTATTTTCATCAGCACCTCATTGCCATATCCTATATAGCTTTCCACATCTTCAGAAATGGTAACAGATTCACTTATCGGATCCCAAAGGCGGGTTTTTGTATTATACAGGTAATATTCATATTTGTTTTTTATTATTTCTATCTGTCCGGGATTGTCACTAATGTTATAATTTACATAATGTGGTATATAACTCCCTGTTGAAATGCTTAATTCAGTATAGTCAAGCATATCGGGCAGAAGAAATCTGAATTCCATTTCTCCCGTTCTGTTAACGCGTATACTGTTTTCACTGTCAAGCCAGCCAACATCATCACCACTCTGATAGAAATTTGCCTGTATTATGCCCTTGGGTATTTCAACAATGCTTCCAGGCTGGAATATAATATCAGATTCAACACAAATAATATTGTGACAGTATTCATCCGGCTTTTTATTGTTTACCTTTAACCCGAAATCAATAATCTGTTCATTGCGGGCCAGCAGGAAAATCTTTGTTTCAGACCATTGCATGCTGTTTATATACCTTTTGAAAAGTTCACGGACTCTCATCTTTTCCCTGTAGTTGGGAGGATAATTCGCGGGTCTTGTGTAATAGGTTCTTCCAAATTCCCCGTCAAGGTACTCCTGAACCCCCTTATATATTTCCTCATTATCTTCAAGGGGTATGTCAAACTGCAGGGTGTCACCCGCGATAATATTCCCTATGGGAATTTTGTTTCTCCCCGCAATAATCACGGCATCAAGCAAATCATACTGTGATGTGTTAATTATTGTGCCCTTGAGGGAGTTGTCCTTAAAATAAACATCCTTTAAAAGATCCCCGTCAAATTGTATTGTTTTTTCTGCATTTAAAAGCAATGGTGTCCATAACATAACATTGTAATGCTCATATGTGATGTTATCGCCGGTGGTATATTTACCAACGATCAATCCGTCTGTTTCAGTGCCGTAATACCTGTTATCGCTTTTCAGAAAAGGCAGTTTGATTCCACTGTTGTATCCATACTCCATCTTCATGGTTCCCCGTTTGTTGTTAAATACGCCAACAAATGAGGTTATTACAGCCTCGTTTGTTCCCGCCTGTGCTTCAATCACGGAAATTGTATTTGTCACAGCCGAAGTATATCTGCTTTTAAAACCGAAAACATACATTCCTCCCAAAAAGATAACTGACAGCATGGGGATTATTGCCCAGGCCCAATCACGGCGGTCTGCTTTTTTAAGTATCAAATAAAGAACCGGTCCTATAATGATAACATATATTAACAGCCCGACAAAAATTAATAAAAAAGAAGGCTCCTTATCGCTGGGAACATTTGTTACAAGGGTTTGAAAATTTATATTGGAATAGTTTTGCTTAATGTAATAATCCTGTCTGTATTCATAGAACAGATTGCTGTTAATGTTCGTGTGCCGGAAAACATTCTCAATAAAGTGAGTTCTGAACTGATATGAGACAAATGGCTCAAGCGTAGGTTCAAATGTGAAAACCAAAATATTGCCCAATCCTTTTCTGTATTTTAACACCAAAGGATTTTGCTCATTTCCCGCAACAATATCATTTTCCAGAAATCTGACCGGATCTTTGGTATGATAGCTTGTCTGAGAAGTAACGAGCGGCATATACTCAAAGCCTAAATTACCGCGGGCTGTTTTTAAAGTGGTTTTTAAGGAGCTGAAGCCCGTGAACGCCGCTAAGGCTTCCGTTGCGTCGTAATCAACAATATTCTCAATTTTAAAAGGCTTTAAACTATCGGGCAAACCGTTATAAACCTTCTGCCATGAAACTCCTGTACCAAGCATTAATACGCCACCGGAATCAACCCATTTTTCAATTGTATTAACCTGTGTTTCATTTAATAAACCAGTGTCGTATTTGCTTATAATCAGATAATTAAAGGCATCCAAAACTTCGGAATTATCAGGGAATGAATTCCTGTCAAAAGAAACCATTACTGCTTGCTTCAGATTATAAACGCCATCCTTGCCGGGAATGGGCACTGACTGAACAGCCTGCCCTGCCGCCATCATAAGCCTGATTTTTTCATCGGAAATCGAACTCTCCACAAAAGGTACGGCATATCCGTTCAGCCATCTGTAAAAATCAGGATCTTCTGAAAGAACACCTATAAGCACTGTTTCAGGAGGCAGCAGCCTTTTAAAACTATACTTTTCTTCTGCCAGGTTCTTTTTCTTTTCAACAACCCGGACAGTAATAACTCTTTTTGCTGAAACCACGGGAACTTCAAAATAAACATCCATGTCACCGCCGGAAGTCAACTCAACAGGTTTTGCAAACAATATTTTCCTGCTCGCATCAAGACTTGCCTCCACCTGAACCTCCGCGTTAATATTCCTGTTTACATTGCTTATTTTAACATGTATGGGGGAATAAGCTCCAAGCCTTGCGACTCCGTCAAACCCTCCGTCAACTACAAGCTGAATCCCTCCGGAATCCGGTTCAGCAATGGCTATGACAGGTGTTATAATTGAGATAATCATAAATATTGTTAATGTAAGCAAGGAAAGTTTTTCTTTTTTATCGTTCAATGCTCCGCACCTCATTAAAAAATGTCCATACCCTTATTTAATAGACGTAAAATATGATATAAAAGTTTCAATCCCGCTGGTTTTCGTTATGGTTCAACTATGTATTTCCCGCCGGATTCCCTTTTAATCAGCCCTTTCATTTCAAGACTCAGTAAAACCCTGTGCAGAATTGGCAAATCCAAAGAAAGCCTGCTTTGAATTTCATCTATCTGAAGATTCTCGTAAGAAAGCAAATCATATACTTTTTTCTCATCCTGATCCAAAGAATCAGTAAACTTCTTGCTTTCACGGTAGTTGTCCGGATTTAAAACCTGTTTATTTTCAAAATTTTTAAACCAATATACTTCCTCAACAATATCCTGAACGGATGTAACAAGTTTTGCCCCATCCTGAATAAGCTTATTGGTGCCTTTACTGTTTACACTTATAACATTGCCGGGCAGCGCGTATACATCTCTTCCCTGCTCAAGGGCAAGCTGAGCGGTAATTAAAGAACCACTTTTTTCACCGGCCTCTACAACAAGAACACCAACCGACATTCCGCTTACAATCCTGTTCCTGACCGGAAAATGGTGAGGTGCCGGCTGCACTCCCGGCGGGTATTCGGAAATAACCGCTCCTTTCTCAAGTATTCTTTCCATAAGTTTTTTGTTTTCCGGAGGATATACAATGTCAAGTCCGCAACCTAAAACTGCTATGGTTCTGCCACCTTGTGACAATGCCCCCTGATGGGCTGCTGTATCGATACCTCTTGCCATACCGCTTATAACACATATATCATATCCGGCAAGCTCTGCGGAAATTTTCCTTGCTGAGGACAATCCATACCCGGATGCCTTTCTTGAGCCCACAACAGCTATAATAGTCTCCTCCGCAAAAAGTTTGCCTTTTGCATAAAGGCAGATAGGCGGATCACATATGTTTTTTAATAAATATGGATAATCCTTGTGCCAAAGTGTATAAACATCTATATTTTTTTCCGCCAGGTCCTCCATGAAACGATTGGCATTGTCCCTGGCCTCCACGGAAGTTATGGAGGCAATATTATCCCTGCTCAGAATACCGGTCTGCGCAAGGGCAATCTCATCCGCATCATAAATCTGACGAGGGCTTTCAAATATCCTGAGCAGTTCTATCTTTTTCCGGGTTATTATTCCATGCAGGTTTGCAAGCCAAACCCATTCCTTTAAATCAGGGTTCATTTATACCTCCTCTGGCTATACAGCTCCAAGCTGTTATTTAAGCTGAAGTTTCCTCTTATTGCACTATATATGTGTCCACGCGGTAATTTTATTAAATCAGGATGTCAACAGTAACTGCCATCTATCTGTAAAGGTTCCTGTCCAGGGCTCTGTATTGAATTGCTTCCGCAATATGTACCTCATTTATATTTTCCGCATTATCCAAATCTGCGATTGTGCGGGCAACTTTCAGTATCCTGTTATGAGAGCGGGCTGTAAGTCCAAGTTTTGAAAAAGCATCCCTGAGCAAAGCCGATTCGCTTCTTCCAATACTGCAATATTTACGGATCATCGCCGGTGACATTTGTGCGTTGCAGTAAATGCCAAGTCCTGAATAACGCTTCTGCTGTATTGACCGTGCTGCGTTTACCCTCTGCCGTATTGTAAAGGATGATTCTTCCTTGCTGTCACTATCCAGCTCATCATATTTCAAGGTGGGAACTTCTACCTGAATATCAAGCCTGTCAAGCAAAGGTCCTGAAATTTTGCCCAGATATCCCCTGATCTCAGAATAAGAACAGGTGCACTCCCGTGTGTCGTCAAGATAAAACCCGCAGCGGCAGGGGTTGGCAGCAGCTATCAGGGTTGTACGGCAAGGGTATGTTATTGAACCGTTAACCCTTGATATTAACGCAAACCCATCCTCCAACGGCTGCCTTAACACCTCGAGCGCATTTTTGCTGAACTCAGGCAATTCATCCAGGAACAAAACACCAAGGTGGGCAAGACTGACTTCCCCCGGACGGGGTATTCTTCCTCCTCCTATCAGGCCGGGTGAGCTTATCGTATGGTGAGGCGCGCGAAAAGGCCTTTTTGTCATAAGTGAGGTGCCTGGCGGCAGCAATCCGGCAACACTGTATATTCTGGAAACCTCCAGGGCCTCGTCAAAAGTCAGGTCCGGAAGTATGGTCGGCATTCTGCGCGCCAGCATTGTTTTACCGCTTCCGGGGCTTCCGATTAACAAGCAGTTATGTCCCCCGGCAGCGGCCACTTCCAGGGCACG
>JAAYGP010000339.1 GCA_012727625.1 Clostridiaceae bacterium | reverse complement strand
GTATACTTGAAAATGTTGAAATAAGTGAAAACGGATATCTTGCGTTTATAAGTGAAGATGGCTCAATGTCATTTAAAAATGTGGAAGATAAATATATGCTGGATGCGGACAGTTTGATACAGCTGGCAAAATCAAATGAATACTCCGGGAAACAAAAGTCCATTAATACATATGGTACAAAAATGATGGTAGTGTATGATACACTCGACACCAATGGATGGAAACTGGCGGCGGTATTCCCTGAAAATGAACTTATACATACAATTGGATTTATCAAGTATGCAACTGCTATAATAATGATTGTCCTTATATTTGTTTCAGTTATACTTTCAAATATGCTTGCAAGAATTGTAACTGAACCGTTGTCACAACTAATCGGCAAAGTAAAAAAAGTAGAAGAAGGCAATTTGGATGTTGTTTTTGATGTCAACGCTGAAAATGAAATCGGCAAACTTGGCAAGGGTATTACAAAGATGATGGAAAGGGTTAAAGGCTTAATAGAGCAGGTTGAGTTTGAAAGCAACCAAAAGCGCCAGGCAGAGTTTGCTGCTCTTCAGGCACAGATAAAACCGCATTTTCTTTATAATACGCTGTATGCAATAAAGCAGTTATGTAAAATGAATGAAATGGAAGATGCCGTAATCATGGTTTCAGCCCTTGCTACTTTTTTCAGGATCAGTGTTAGCAAAGGTGAAGAAATTATAACCGTGAAAGACGAAATCAGTCATGTGGAAAATTATCTTATAATACAGCATATGCGCTATAAGGATAAGCTTAAGTATTCCATTAATATAGACGAGGATTTATATTGTTATTCGGTGGTAAAGCTAATGCTCCAACCAATTGTTGAAAATGCCATTTATCATGGAATTAACAATAAAAGAGGAATAGGTACAATAAACATTAAAGGATATATTGAGTATATTGAGGGAAAAGATTTGACATTCGAGATAAAGGATGACGGCATCGGCATTAAACCTGAGAAAATCAATGAGATAACAAATCTTCTCCAAAGCAAGGAAAGGAATATAGATTCGCTTGGCATGGGGCTTTTCAATGTGCATGAACGAATCAGGATAATGTTTGGCCAGGAATATGGAATAAAAATAGAAAGTGAATTCCAGGTTGGCACGACTGTATATATCAGAATACCGGCAATAAAAACACAAAAATGATGGGGGTATCAGTTTTGCATAGCATAGTAATATTGGAAGACGATTATATAGTAAGAAAAGCATTAGCTGAAAACATAGATTGGGGAAAACATGGATTTGTTGTTAAAGGTATAGCTGAAGACGGGGAAAAAGGTCTTGAGCTGATAAATAAATATCGCCCGGATATAATAGTATCCGATATAAAGATGCCTTTTGCCGATGGTCTGGAAATAGCAAGATATGTCAGGGATAAATATCCTGAAAGCCGCGTGGTGCTTCTTACCGGATATGATGAATTTGAGTTTATTCAGGAGGCCTTAAGGCTCAGGGTGTATGATTATGTTATGAAGCCGGTGGAGGATGAGTATCTGATTAGTGTTTTAAAAAAAGCGGCAGAAG
>JAAYGP010000338.1 GCA_012727625.1 Clostridiaceae bacterium | reverse complement strand
GGTATTGTTGATATCATCGAAAAAATCATTTAAGTCCCCATTTTCTTCCCCGGGCAGAAGTTCAGGGATCATGGTCCAGTCTTCTGAAGCCGTCCAGCGGCTGCCGCGGATTCCGCAGGCAAGCACATAATTTTCCATTCTATCTATTTTATCCTCAGGTATTCCTGTTAGCCCGGTTTTGAGATAACGGAACACAGACTCATATGACCAGTTTTCACCAAATATTTCCAAAGTGGAAACAATGAGCCTTACAAGCGGGTGATTTGCAATATTAAGCTTTCTGTCCATAAAAAACGGAATTTTATATTCGTTAAAGATAATCTCTATAAGATTCTCATAACCTGAAAGGTTACCTGTCACAACGGCTATATCTCTGAACCTTAGCCCTTTATCGCGGCAAAGGCGCAAAATATCTGCTGCAACCGCTTCTATCTCAGAAAAAATATTAGCGGAAGAAAAAAGCATTATGCTTTTTGTAGGTTCCGTATATTCCCTGCAGGGGTGCGCATTCAGGTTTTCTTCAAGGTGAGAAAGCTCCCTGTTGTTATAAAATCTGTATAAAGGTTTTGGATTAAGGCAAACCTGCATATCAACAGGAATCTTGTTCCTTTCGGCAATTTTCATAAGCCTTTTGTATGCATAACCGGATGATGAAAAAACGCCCTGGGAAAAATCATTTTCTTCAAGGCTGTCTATGGTCAGGGTGACGGTAACAGATTTTGCCAGGACAAGCAGACTGCTTATCATACCGTATTCCTGGGGGGTGAAGTCCGTAAAACCGTCGATCCAGATTTCCGCATCCCTGTAGTTCACTGAATCTAAAAGCTTCAGGGACGCAATTGTAAGATCATCGTCGGCATCGCGGTATCTTTCTTTTATTGTGTTATCAAAGTGTTCGTATATTAGCTTTAACTCTGAAAGCTTCACTTTCAGGCTATCTTCTTTATCTTTCAGTTTGCTTTCGGCTTCTGACAGTTTCCCGGGTGTTAAGTTGTATCGCTTAAATTCCGTAATCAGATCGGAAAGGATTTTGACGAAACCGGGCTGATTTGCTGATTTCGCGAAATACACAAGGGAATCCCTGAACTTATCCATAATGCGGTACAGTATCATATTTTTGCCTGATGGATGGATGTGAGTGAAAGCGATGCCGCCAACTTCATTGAATATTCTGAATGCAAGGCGGCGAAAGCTCAATACTTCCGCATCAATTATTCCTCCGGTATTAAGCAGCGCGGCAAGATCCTTTTCCGCCTGGAATGTAAATTGCTCCGGGACCAGAAGCACCCTGGCGTTTTGTGTGTTTTTTTCAATGCTTTCATTAAGCTCATTAAGGCAAAAACGGGTTTTTCCCGATCCTGCCCTGCCATAGACAATACGCAAACTCATATTTTCTCCAATTGGTATGTTTAATCAGTTGAACCTGCTTTCTGCTGCACCTGATACAACGTGACAAATCGCTTGTTAACGCTTGTACAGGGCAAAAAACACATCATTATGTATGTGCCTGCAAAGTAAGCTGTAATGTTTTGCAGGGCAAATTATAATAAGTTATTGTGCAGCAGAAACAAAAAACTTATTTATTAAAAATGGGAACCCTTGCGAGCCCCCACATTTTATGTATTTTTCATTGATATAAAAAGCTTTTATGATTTAACCCGGTACGAACTTCCCGCCACTTTCAGAAGTGGGGGCTTCAGAATGTTCATTTCTTCGGTGTATTGTCTGACCTTGTTGTCGTAGCATGTTGATTTGATATTAATTTCAAAGCCTTTCAGATATAAATTATCTGAACCTGTTACGCTTTAAAAAGATTGGAATATCAAGCCCGTCATCTTCTTCATCCTGCTTTGACGCTGCTTTTACCGCTTCGCTTACCTGCGTTGCGTCCAAGAGCTTATTTGGCTTTTTAAGAACAGGAGTCTTTTCAAAGCCTGTTGCTATAACAGTTATTACAATCTCATCCTTAAGATTCTCATCGATAACGGCGCCGAAAATAATTGTTGCTTCCGAATCAGCCGAACTCTGAATTAACTCAGCGGCAGTGTTGACATCCTGCAAACCAAGATCCGGACCACCGGTGATATTCAGCAGCACTCCTTTGGCACCTTCGATGGATGTTTCAAGAAGCGGACTTGAAATAGCATGTTTAGCAGCTTCTTCGGCTTTATTCTCACCGGATCCCTTGCCGATACCCATATGGGCAAGACCCGTTTCCATCATTATTGTTTTTACATCAGCAAAATCAAGATTAATTAAGCCAGGAACGGCTATCAGATCTGAAATTCCCTGAACACCCTGGCGAAGCACATCATCGGCAATCTTAAATGCTTCAAGCATGGTAGTTTTCTTGTCTGCAATCTGCAAAAGCCTGTCGTTTGGAATAGTAACTAGGGTGTCAACCACGCTCTTTAAGTTTTCAACACCCCGTTCTGCCTGCTGCATTCTTTTCCGGCCTTCAAACATAAAGGGCTTTGTAACAACTCCAACTGTTAAAATTCCAAGCTCTTTGGCAATCTGCGCAATGACAGGTGCTCCGCCGGTTCCTGTTCCGCCGCCCATACCGGCGGTAACAAAAACCATGTCTGCGTCCTTTATTGCCATTGCAATCTCATCGCGGCTTTCATTTGCTGCCTTTTCGCCTATTTCAGGGTTTGCTCCTGCTCCAAGCCCCTTTGTAAGCTTGTCCCCTATCTGTATCTTTGTGTTGGCTTTTGATAAAAACAAAGCTTGTTTGTCTGTATTAACGGAAATAAAATCAACGCCTCTTAGCCCTGCGTCAATCATACGGTTAACAGCGTTATTTCCTCCGCCGCCAACACCAACCACTTTTATTCGGGCAAAATTTTCCATATCAATATCAAAATCCAGCAAACCCGTATCCCCCTTTTAAACTCGTCTTATGTAAAAAGAATAACCCATGCTGCCGTTAAAAACTGTGTAATTAAACTAATCAGCACAACAAACAATGTTTAACCGATATTATTATTATATATTAATGAGCCATAAAATCAAGCATTGACAATGATTTTTAAAGTTTTTTCCGGTTAATTTGTTACTTTTTACACCCCGGCATGATTCAGGTTCTGCCAAAGCTGTTCCGTATATTGTGGAATAAACATTTAACATCCGCTTCAATCGCATAAGCTGTGGCTATTTTTTATCAATAAGCTTTCTTCTTATATATCCGAAATTCATAAACATCCTGTAACCAAATGCAAAAACAGCTGCCAGATGAAGCTGTATACCCAGCCTGTCCCCAATGTATGCCAGCAATGCTGCCAACAGCGCATTTCCAAAAAAACCCGACAAAAAAACCTTTATATCAAATTTATTGTTCATCGAAGCATACAAGCCGCCAAAAACAGAATCCAGAGCGGCAAGAATGGCTACTGCGGCATAATTTGAATATTCCTTTGGAATATTGTATGGTATTAAGACCCCTATAATAAGACCAATTATCAGACCAAGCAATGGAATCATGGTAATCCACCTTCCCACTGTATTATTAGCTGCTGCTCAAGGGTGTTTTCAGGTTATTGCGTAATATCCTTAAAGCAACCAGAAAGAATCTTAAACAACTGTCAGGTTGCATAAACTTAAAGATTGGACAGCAACAATTATTCCGCAATAAACCGGGCATATTTTTCATCAAAGAAATCGATCATTCCTCTTTCTTCAGGCTTTATATAATTGTAATACAATTCTTTCAAATATGAAAGCCTGTATGTTATATCGTCATCCAGCTTTATTTTCCCGGTAATTCTCTGATCCATTGAAATGTATATTTCCCTGTCATCTATAAAATCAATCCAGTCCAAAACCTCTATAAGCTTTTGCTGCTTGTTTTCATCCACCATATCAAGACTCTTAAGCAGTTTCACCATCCATTTTATATTATCCGGCTCCTTTGTCGTGATTTTTTTGCCGATCGTAAAACCGTCAAGGGGCACACCCCTGATTTCCGGGTATGAACCGTCCAAAGAAGATGAGACTTTCATCACATACCCCTCTTCATCAATAAGAAGATAATTGCCCATATGTTTAATCCATGCAATTGCTTCTCTTTCCCTTATTGTTATCTCTGCCGTACCTGGAAAAACATATTTTATTTCCGAGCTCTTAACCCAGGGCAGATTTTCAACCCGACTTTCGGCCTTTCCCATTCTGAACTGCAACAGGTGATTTATGCTTCCGCCAAGGTATTCAATTGCATTTTCTCCTTTCTGAATACCTGATATCCTTATAATATCTTCCGTTGTGTAGTTAACGATTTCGTTTACATAAATGTCAGTTAATAAAAACAGCGGAGAAAACATCATCACCGCTGCTAATCCGGCTATTAATAACAATAATGATATTAATAATTTAAGACCTCTCCTTTTCTTTCGCATATACATATTACCTGCCGCTTTCAAAACCTTTGCGAAAAATAAATTAAAAGACCATTCTTAACATGATTATAGCATATTACCACAATTCCCCGCAATAAATTACACCCGAATTATTTTTGCGCCCACACTTGATAGCTTTTCCTCAAGTCTGTCATAACCCCTGTCAATATGAATTATATTGTTAATAACACTTGTGCCTTCCGCTGACAGCGCCGCTACCACCAATGCTGCTCCACCTCTTAAATCACAGGCTTCCATATGGGCACCGGTTAACCTTTTAACCCCCTTTACAACAGCCACTCTTTCCCTGACTGTTATATCGGCTCCCATTCTCATTAGTTGCTCCACATAACCATATCTGTTTTCAAATACCGTTTCAATAACAACACTGGCACCCGCCGCTTTTGCCAGAACTGCAACAAACTGGGGCTGCATATCGGTGGGAAATCCCGGATACGGAGTTGTTCTTACAACCTCAATGGCTTTCAGATTTTTGTCCGATTTGACAAGTAAATCCTTTTCACCTATGAGTTTGATGTCAACTCCGCAATTTCTGAGATAATACGCAGTTGAGCTTACCGCTTCATAGTCAACATCCCGCAGTACAAGCTCACCGCCGGCACCGGCAACACAAGTCATGTATGTTCCTGCTACAATTCTGTCGGGAATAACTTTGTAGGTTACATCAGCTTTAATTTCAGATCTGCCTTTAATCCTGATAATTCCTGTTCCTGCCCCATTTATTTCCACCCCGGTTTTTTGAAGGAAATTTTGAAGATCAACGATTTCAGGCTCCTTTGCTGCGTTTCTTATAATTGTTTCCTCTTTTGCAAGACATGCTGCAAGCATAATATTTTCTGTCGCTCCCACGCTGGGATAATCAAGCAATATTTCAGTTCCGGAAAATCTGTTTACCTTACAATGCAATATGCCTTTATACAAATCATCAATTTCAGCGCCCATCTTTCTAAGTGAGCTTAAGTGCATATCAATGGGCCTGGGACCGATTGCGCAACCTCCCGGATAACTAATGAAAATTTCACCAACACGGCCTAAAACCGAGCCCATCAACACAATTGAACTGCGCATTTTTCCGGCGAGACGCTCCGGTATTTCGTTGGTTTTTATAGTATCACCGCAAACTGTTATACTTTGTCCTTTTCTTTCTACCTTAAGACCAAGAGAAGTTAAGATTTCCTGCATTGTTTTTACATCTTCCAGATTCGGGCAGTTATTTATTGTACTGGTGCCCCGGTTCAGAACTGTCGCGGCAAGAATGGGTAATACAGCATTTTTTGAGCCGGTTATGCTTAATTCGCCATGAAGCCTGTTCCCACCTTCTATAATAAATTTGCTCAAGAAAAACACCTCCGCATTTGTTTCAGTATTAAAAGGAGTAGCAGATCTTTATGCAACGAGACAGAATCATTCCTGCATTGCCGGGTATTTTCAATCCGAAAGATTTTAATACGCCTGGTAGCCTGGTAGCCTGACGGCCGCAAAATAATCAAATGTATTCCAAATCCCCGGGCCGGAATACGGGATTAGGGGAGTAAATAGTCAAAATCAGGCGGTATTTCAATTTTTGCCTCGTTGAAACGGCGTGTTTTCATTGCTTTTGCAATTGCTTCCTTTGTAATGCCAGTATGAGACGGAAAGAAGGAAATTTTCATAATTTATTCTATGCCGAACAGAAAAAACTGTTACATGGCTTAACAGCAGAGGTGTAACCTTAAGTCCAGCACAAATGAATAATTACAAGATATGGAATATGAAATGAATAAACACAGCTCTTGCAAATGAAGCTCTTGTTCTCGCTATTGTACAATATCTGACCTGTTCAGTAACTGAATTAAGTTGTAAACAGTAACCTTGTTTCCGCTATTGCACAATATCTGACCTGTTCAGTAACTGAATCCGGGTGTGAACAGTAACAATAAATTAAAAAACAGAACATGGAAATTACATTTTATCTCTTTTTATCTTGTACTGATTGCCTGCGTGCCTGGATATATTCAGCAGCATCCCGATACCCACCAGAAGAAAGGCCAGGGAACTGCCTCCATATGAGAAAAAAGGAAGGGGCATACCGGTATTGGGTATGGAAGACGTTACAACCGCAACGTTTATAATAACCTGAACGGCAATAAGCGATGTTATGCCGACAGCAATCAGACTTCCCAGGGTGTCAGGCGCATATATGGCCACTCTTATACCTCGCCAGATCAGAACAAGAAACAGCATCAGAACAGTAACAGAGCCGAGGAAACCAAGCTCTTCCGCCAAAACCGAAAAAATAAAATCGTTATGGGGCTCCGGAATATAAAGGTTTTTTTGAGCACTCTGACCGATTCCTTTACCAAAAAGCCCGCCCGAACCGATTGCATAAAGCGAATTCACTATCTGATAACCACTGTCGGTGGGATCCGCAAAGGGATCAAGAAATGTAAGAATACGCTCCATCCTGTACTCAGCGGACAAGGCAAAATATACCCCCAAAGGCACAGCCAGCAGTGATACCAGCATAAAATGCCATATTTTCGCCCCGGCGGAAAACATAATTATAACCGCAACGGCAGTTATCAGTATTGTACCGCTGAAATGGGGCTCAAGCATGAGAAGCGCGTCCACAATCCCGATTACCAGAAGATATGGCACAAAGCCTTTCCAGAAAGATTGCAATATTTCGGTGCTTTTGGAAAGACTAAACGAAAAGAACAAAATTATTGAAAGTTTTGCCATCTCTGATGGCTGAAAGGAGGCAAAACCAAAGTTGAACCATCTCCATGAATCATTTACATTTGAACCGATTCAGGGTATTAATACAAGCACTAAAAGGATTATGCTTAAAAGCATCATTATCGGGGAAAGACGAGCGATCTTTCTGTAGTCAAGGCGCGAAAAAACAAGCATCGCAACAATCCCGATGGCTGCCCATGTAAGTTGCCTTATAAGAAAATATTCCTTATTGTCAAACTTCCTTAAAGCATAGTAGGAGCTGGCACTGTAAACCATACAAACCCCCAGCGCCAAAAGCAGTAAAACAGTTATCAAAATCCAATAATCAAAGTCCCTGCGTCTCATATTCACCTCAAGGCATAAAAAGCTATCGCGCAAAATATTACTGTAGCAATTAAAAATACAATTACAACTATTGTTTCCTTCCAGCCGGACAGCTCAAAATGATGATGTATCGGTGCCATTCTGAAAATTCTTTACCCTGTTCTTTTGTAATAGGCTACCTGCAATATGACGGACATATTCTCAATAAAATAAACCATTCCTGCAATTACAAGAATAAAGGGCATCTGCAGCATGATTGAAACAGAAGCGACAGCACCTCCCAGCGCCAGTGAACCCACATCGCCCATAATAACCTTTGCCGGGTGCAGGTTGTATGCCAGAAATCCAAGACAGCCGCCGGCGAGAATTGAGCAAAAGAGCTTTATATAGTTCCACTCACTGTTGAGCATAGCCACTACCGTAAAAAACACCAGTACAATCATTGTAATACTGCCGGCAAGCCCGTCAACGCCATCCGTCAAATTAACGGCATTGGTATAGCTGAGAAGTATGAACAGACAGAAAGGGATGAACAAAAAAACCGGTACTGATATTGGATTGTCAAGACCGATAAACGGTATTACTGTTTTTTCCCATACTTCCGTCATAGTTACAACATATGCCGTAAAGCAGGCGGAAACAAGCAAAAGACCAATCATTTTCTGTTTTGGTTTTAAACCGTCCTTACTTTTGCGTTTGATCTTCAGGAAATCATCCAAAAACCCAACCAGGCCAAAACCAAGGGTTGTGAGGATTAATGCCGCCAGGTTCCTGTCTTTTAATGCAAAAAAGCCTCCAATTAAAGCAAGTGGAATTAAAAATATAAATCCTCCCATGGTTGGGATCCCCTGCTTAATCAGGTGCGTTTCAGGACCATCGTCCCTGATTGTCTGCCCGAATTTCAAACGACGTAGCAAGGGTAGCAAAACAGCTCCCGACAATAATGCCAGTGCGAAAGAAGCCACAAAAAATATTATTTGATCAGGTATCCCCATAACTTTATCCTCCGGTTGCTTTTCCAGAAAAGAACGTTTAAATCATGACCAGCCTATCCGCTGAAATAACATCTTTTATGCCTTAAAAGCCGTCGTTTCGAAAACACCCTCGATTAAACTGTCAAGCTTCATTCCCCTTGAGCCTTTAAACAATACGACATCCCCCGGCTTCAAAAAGCTTTTCAAATAAGAAATTGCCTGCTTTGCCTCTTTAAAATATCTGGTGTTTTCCTCATCCATACCAGCCTCCAGAGCTCCCTGGACATAATCCTTTGCCAGGCTGCCAACAGCCACCAGGTGGCTTATATGTTCCCTGACAACTGTTGCCCCAATCTGGCGATGTGACTTTCGGGCATAATCTCCAAGCTCAAGCATGTCACCTAAAACCGCAATGCTTCTGTTCCCTCCCGCCACCTCCCGCAGAACGGACAGCGATGCCTCAGCTGAGGATGGCGCTGAATTGTATGAATCATTTATAATTTTTATTCCGTTGTATTTAACGATATTAAGGCGCATTTTTTCCTGTGAGTAATTTGCGAGCCCCTTTTTTATATTTTCGTTTGAAACATTCAGTTCCAGACCGCATGCGATGGCTGCCAGCGCATTTGATACATTATGTATCCCGGGGGCAGGCAAAGCAATATCCACATCCTCATTTCTCAAACTAACAGTAAACCTGACCCCATCCTCTCCCAGGGAATGGATGTCAAAAGCATTAAGCTCACAGGTTTCATTATTGCCATAAAAATTCATGGGCATTGGCAATAAACCCTTTAATCCTGACAAAAGCTCGTCGTCACCGTTTAGTATAAGCT
>JAAYGP010000337.1 GCA_012727625.1 Clostridiaceae bacterium | reverse complement strand
GTTTATGCCGGATGAAATCCCTGATGTGGATACGAAGATATACCATCTGGCAGGTCTTATATCCGGTGATTTTTCAAACGAATTAATTTACAGCTTAAGCAAAAGGGGCAATAAACTCGCTTTGGATGTACAATGTATGCTACGCCATGCCCTGCCGGACGGAACCATGGTGTTTCGTGACTGGGATGGCAAAGAAGAATACATGAAATACATAGACTTTTTAAAAACTGATGCGGCCGAGGCTGAAATTCTGACCGGGGAAAGGGACAGGAAAAAGGCAGCTAAGATTCTGTATAATCACGGTGCAAAAGAAATAATGATCACCCACAATACAGAGGTTCTTATATACGACGGGAAAGAAACATACACATGTCCGATTAGATCACGAAACCTCTCCGGAAGAACAGGAAGGGGGGATACATGTTTCAGCGGGTACATCCTTGAAAGGCTAACGAGGGGTATTCCCGAATCCTTGTTATTTGCAACAGCGCTTGTGTCACTTAAAATGGAGAAACCCGGGCCATTCAAAGGAAGCCGGGCCGATGTTAAGGACTATATTTCAAAGTTTTACCCTGACTACCAGTTTCAAGGGAGGGTGCTTAATGCGAAGGAATAAAAAAAGCCGAAAGATTCTGAGGGGGACATGCTCGGTTCTAATATTAATCTGGACCCTGTTCCCGGTTTATTGGATGATATCCTTGTCAATCAGGGATGATGCTGAATTGATTTCATCTCTTTCCCTGTTTCCCGGGTCTTTCACTGTAAAGCATTTTGCGCAGCTTTTTGTCCGGAACAATTTTTTAATGGCCATTATCAACAGCTTGTACATTACTTTCACTTCCCTTGCCTTTGCGCTCATATTGGGACTTATATGTTCATATATACTGGCAAGGGCGAGATTTAAATACAAGTTAAAAGGTCCTGTGCTGTTCTGGGTTTTGCTGGTTCGTGTAATCCCGCCTATTGCTTTCGCTCTTCCGTTATACATAATGATGAATAAATTTAGTCTTTTAAATACTAAAATACCTGTTATTCTGGCACACATACTTGTTAACATTCCTTTTATAATATGGTATATGCTGAGCTTCTTTTCAGGGTTACCGGAAGAAGTTGAGGAAAGCGCTGAAATTGACGGAGCATCAGATATGCAGCTTTTCGCAAGAATAGTCATACCACTTGTAATGCCTGGTATAACAGCAGTGGCCATACTTTCATTTATGACATCCTGGAACGAATATCTGTATGGAGTTATATTCGTACAAAGCCCATCAAACTTTACAATACCATTAAGCTTATCAACCTTGAACAGCGAACAGGAATTGGCCCAGTGGGGCAGCATTGCAGCGGGGGGCATTATATCCCTGGTGCCGATTGCGCTTTTTGCTATTTTCGCCCAGATTTTTCTTATACAGGGACTATCAAGTGGCGCAGTTAAGGAATAACAGGAATATCCCGGGCGGCTGCTTTATGTTCAATAATAATTGAAATAAAAATCCTGAAAAATTATAAGGAGGTATCACAATGAAACGAAAATTGGCACTGTTATTGATTTTCTTAATGACCGGAGTTTTAATCACCGCATGTGTGGAAGGCGACAAACCAGCCGGGAAGGACGGCTCTCCTGTTAAACTTGTCATTGCTGCAAGGGGGGGGCTCCCATGTGGATGCGATTAATTCGGTTAAGGGTGCTTTTGAATCAGAGAACAACTGTATTATTGAAGTTTTAGGTCTTGAAGCCAGTGATTTGAAGCAAAAAATCTCCCTTGACTCGCAAAATAAGGTTGGAGCATATGACCTTGCAATGGCGGATGACCCATGGATGCCGGAACTGTATGAAGCAGGTCTGTTTGCCAATCTGACGGAACTTGGCTACACACCGGATCCCGATTTTGTTGAGGAATCCCTTGCAATCGGAATGCATCCCTACAGCAATGGAGACATATATACATTGCCTTTCGCCGGAAACGTCCAGTTGTTCTTCTATAATCAGAAAATTTTTGATGACAATAACTTCAGTATCCCCGACAGCTGGGAAGGAGTCTTGGAAATAGCCAAAGCCGTGCATGGAAAGGACGGCAAGGTAGGATATGTTATAAGAGGACAGCAGGGCAATCCCATTGTTTCAGATTATTTACCGATTTTATGGGCATATGGCGGAAACGTATTTGATGAAAACTGGAATGTTATAGTTGATTCAAACGAGGCAAAGGAAGCCCTTGAACTGTATATTGAACTTCTTGAAAACGGAGCAAATTATGAGAAAAACGATATTGTAGCCGCGGTATCCGACGGAAAGGCGGCTATGAGCCTGGGATGGCCATCCTGGTATATATCCGGTGAAACAGCAACCGCTGCCTATGCTCCAATACCGGGCAAAGCCACCGATTCCGGCAAAAAATACGCAACAGGTATGATAGGCAACTGGATGATGGGTGTTACGACAAATTCCGCCAACAAGGAACTGGCCATGAAGTTTCTGATATATGTCACAAGTGCTGAGGCACAGAAAACCGCTGCCGAGTTCGGAGGCGTTCCCACCCGTGTAAGCGTGTTTACGGACAGTGAGCTGAATAAAAAATACCCATACTTTACAGCAATTCTTGAGGGAACCGAAAACTCCGTAATTCGCCCGAGAACACCGTTGAGGACCGACATTGAAACAGCGTACGGTGCGGAACTGTCAAGCGCCATTTCCGGAACAAAGAGTATTGATCAGGCATTGGCGGATGCAAAGGCGGCAATAGAAGCAATTATGAACAAATAATAAAAAAGCCGGAAAAATAAATCTGCTGTTTTTCCGGCTTGCCCTGCAAACCAGGACGCGTCAATTTTCGGGCCATCTGAATGTCAGGGATTTCTTGCATAAACGTCAACATACAGCTTAAATTTTTAAGCTGGGGCATTTATAAAATGAACATTTACATTTTCTGTTTATAAAATAATTGATATGTCCTTGAAAATTAAGAGATTATATTACCAGGGAGAATTAATTATGAGGAAAAAAGCAAAAAAAAAGATTAATGTATTTCCATATGTTATGACGTCTCCAACAATTTTGTTGTTGGTTTTCCTTACGGTATTTCCGTTGCTTTTCAATGTATATTTCAGCTTCACCGATTACTATTTTCTTTCTCCAGGCAATGTTAATCTGATTGGCATAAAAAACTATGTAAATACATTCAGGGATATTTATTTTCAACAAGCCTTGTTCAATACCTTTAAATTCACTGTTCTTGCTGTCATTTCCGAAACCCTTTTTGGGCTTGTAATTGCGCTTTTTATCAACAGTTTGAAAACCGCACGCAAAAGCATGAGAACCATATTTTTACTGCCTACTCTGCTGCCGCCGGTAACGGTAGCTTTGATATGGCAGATAATGTTTTCCAACAACTATGGCATAATAAACAAAATGTTGGGCTATATTGGAATAGATGAAGTGAACTGGCTCATGGATGTGAGAACAGCTTTTTATTCAATACTTGTTATTGACATCTGGCAGTATGTGCCTTTCACCTTTCTGCTCATTTACGCCTCACTTCAAACTGTGCCGAAAACGCAATATGAGGCGGCGACTATTGACGGGGCAGGTTTCTGACAGCAATTTATATATGTAACCCTCCCCAACATATTCAATGGAATTGTAATGGTCGTCCTGCTCAGAACAATAGACACTTTCCGCCTTTTCGACAAAGTCAACATCCTTACAAAAGGAGGGCCCGCAAATTCCACTGCCACAATCACCCAGTACATATATCAATATGGTGTAAAAGGGCTGAAAGTTGGGTATGGTTCAGCAGGGGCAGTTATTATGACTGTTTTAATACTAATTCTTGCAAGCCTTTATGTTAAAAAGTCCTTTGAAAAGAAAATATAATGCTCTCAGGTTAAAAGGAGACAATAATGAAGGTACATTTTATCAATGTAGGTTATGGTGAGGCTGTTTTAATAGTAAAGGATAATTTTTTAATACTCGTCGACGGCGGAACGGATAATCCGGACGAGTACGTGGCCCCTGGCTGCATAAGAGCTGACGAGTACATTGAAAAATCAGGATTCAGTAAAATCGACTTATTAGTTATCACCCACCTGCATGATGATCATATAAGCGGTCTTGTAAATGTAATCAAAAAATTTCAGGTAAAAAAAGTCTGGGTCAACGTAATGCCTGATGTTGACATAAATTCCATTACGGAAAGACTTTTTCCCGTTGTCAGTGAAAACAAGAGCGGTATGCTGTTTATAAATGCACTGAAAAGCTACACTGAAATACTTAACGAGTGCAGAATAAAGAACATAACAATCGAACAAATATGCAAAAAAAACGGAAAAGTCCAGCTGGAAAAAGATATTTCAATAGAAATAATTTCACCTGCGCTTTCCGTACAAAACAAAATTTTGGATTTGTTTCGTGAGCTGTCGGAAGAAAAGGACATAAAAAAAGCCGAAAAGTTTTTTTACCAGCTTGACGCGCTGGGAAATAAATCAAGTATGGCTTTCAGGGTAAAATCAGGAGAAATTGCTGTTTTGCTTACCGGGGATCAGACAGAAGGATGGGAAGAGGCATACAGGGAGTATGGCAATAGTTTAAGAAGTCAGATTTTAAAAGTTTCGCACCATGGTCAGATTGACGGTATGCCACGGGCAATGCTTGATATTTCCTGCCCTGATTATATTGTAATATGTTCTTCATCTGACAAGCGCTTTAACAGTGCTCATCCGTCAGTTATCGAAAGCGCTTGTGAATACCTTTGCCATAACCATAAAAAAGGTGATGTTTTTATTACATATAAGGACGGAACTATCATATTGCCGCCTGCTGCCCCTTACAAATAATGGCAGCAGGACGTATTTGTGTGGATGCGATTTATATTGCCGTGCCATAAGCAAAAGCCTTTACGCGGTGATGCTGCCCGCAATATTAATGTCCAAAACCTCTGATTTCTTTTCCCCTTTTC
The DNA here is from genome assembly GCA_012727625.1 of Clostridiaceae bacterium. Taxonomy (GTDB): domain Bacteria; phylum Bacillota; class Clostridia; order DSM-8532; family DSM-8532; genus JAAYGP01. The sequence goes on along the minus strand of JAAYGP010000337.1, from coordinate 8,296 downwards.
TTTATATATTTCTTTGGTAAGCTGTCTGGTAAAATTTTTTGTGTTAAAACATTCATAGCCTGGCACTGATAAGCTGAACTTTGTTTTTAGCGCAGGTAACACTGTGTTTAAACAAATAATCCTAAGAAAGGAGGTGATTTACGTGAAAAGGAAAATTTTTGTCTCACTTCTTCTGGTATTCCTGTTTGCCTCGTTATGGATTACACCCGTATCCGCAGCAGATGCCAACACTTTCAAGCCCGCTGTATATTATCCTCATCTTGTACAGCTTATGAAAGGCACCCGTTTAAGAGACAACCCGAATCAGGTCACTGCCAATCTTTTTGTAAACAAATCCGCACTAAAGGACCACCTTGATGACTACTGGTTTTCCTTCCAGGCTAAGGACGTGGCAAATTATGTTTTTGACAATCAGGGAGCTGCCAAGGCATATGTGTATACTTTTTACTGGGAAAGTAATCCGGTTTGGGACAAATACTATGACAATTACGGTTCCTACAGGGAATCCCCGGAAACGGAAAAAATTGTTGTTGGTGTGACTTCCGATAATAAAGTAACCTGCGTTGTATGCCATGCCCATTATCTTGTACAGAAATATCCGGATCCCCCTGTTACCGGAGGAACGCATCCGATAATCTATTTCCGCGGCGGGCATCATGGTCCGTACACAAGTCCGGGAATAGGAAATTCATTTTTATACTGGGGCTATAATTATACGCTTGGGAAATACTATCCGGCTGTAATTGAACAATAAACGCTTAACATAACAGAAAAAGGGGCGATTTTAATATTCTGAGATTGCCCCTTTTTCAAGCACAGCATAAAAGCGGGATAGGCGCATATTAAAACAAATCTACCGCAATTTATAATTTTTTAATCTTTCATTCAGGGTCTCAACAAGTTGCGCCAGGTTATACGAAGCCTCACGGAGTTCATCAAAGGCTTTCATTTGGGATTCGGTTGTTGCGGACATCTCCTGGCTTGCCGCGGCTGTTTCCTGTGACACGGAAGATATGTGTTCTATGGAGCGGATTACATCGTCTTTATCCTGCTGCATTTTATTAACGGATTCGTTAACACTTCTGAACTTGTTTACAATCGCATAAATTGCCCCGGCAATATCCGAAAATGCCTGCCTTGTCTTTTCAACAGATTGGTTTTGCTCCTCAGAAGCTTTTCGCAAATCGTCCATAACTGTAACTGCCATTTTGGAATCTTCAGAGATGCTTTCAACCAGATTGGTTATCTCCAGGTTGGATAAACGGCTTTGGTCAGCCAGCTTTCTCACTTCATCGGCTACAACTGCGAAACCACGCCCGGCTTCTCCTGCCCGGGCAGCTTCAATAGCGGCGTTCAATGCCAAAAGGTTTGTTTGCTCGGTTATGCTTTCTATTGAATCGGTGAAAGATGTAATTTGCTGAACGGTTTGCACAAGCTTTTCAATAACGGAGAAAATCTTTTCAGAGGCACTGTAATTAATCTCTGTTTTCTCCTGAAGCGTTTTAACCGCTTCAACACCGGCAGCATTCACCTGTGCGATTTTATCTGTTTCCACAATTATTTCATTTGAGCTGTTATAAACGGAATTTATCTGGTCAGCCAGCTTTTCAACCGCCATTACCCCATTTTGAGCTTCCTCTGCCTGGCTGGTTGCTCCCTTTGATATATCATCCGTTGTGCGGGATATTAATTGTATGGCCTCCGACGCGTTTTGTGATACAGTGTTGACAGTGTATGAAGCGCTGTTTATTGCAAGGGATAGCTGGAAGAATCCGTCTATCAGCTTTTTTATATCACTTAAAATTACATTGACAGCTGTTGCAACAGGACCCAGAATGCCATATTCCTTTGGCGTTATCATAACTGAAAAGTCGCCTTGCTTAATCTTGTTCATTTCAGTTGAAAACCTGTTGGCGAGCTTTTTAATTGAAAGTTCCATGGCAAACTTTAAAAGAATCCCTTCCACAACCGCAAAAGAAGTGAAAAAAACAAAAATAAGCCAATTATCGGTTTTAAGGCTGAAAACAAATCCAATTGCAGCTGCCGCAACTGTAGATACTATTATTGTGATCTTGCTGATATTTCCGTTTTTTTTCCCGTTCTCCTTTTTCATGTGTAGTACCCTCCCCAATATTAACCTGATTAAAACATTTCAATTCTTATGTCGGCAAAGATGGATGTTTAAGTTTACGAATTTGTTGAAATAAAACTGAAAAACATAAACAATGCCTGTCAATGTTGAAAATAGTATATCACAGAAATGGAAAAAAGAGAACGTATACTAAAATTTAAGAGTCCCGGTTTTCAGGGCTGTTACTGTTCACACCCTTACTCAGTTACTGAACAGGTAGGTAAGATATTGTTCAATATCGGAAACAAGAGCTTCATTTGCAGGAGATGGTAAGTTGAAGCTCAATTTTCATCAATGGCGCTCAATTTCTTCAATAGAGATGTTTCTTGTATGGATTGTATGATCCCAGCTTTTTTGTCCCGCATCCTTGATTCCCGCAATTGTTACAGGCAGCCAGGTCAGGCAATAGAATGGATATATAAAGAACCCGAGTATGATTCTTATATCCCAGTTCTTCGCATGCAATACAACGAGAGGTCCGAACAGCAATTGAACCAATACAATCAATGACCATATCCAGGACGGGAAAGCATATCCGATTATGTAAAACGGCATAGACGGAAAGGCTGATTCAGACCATGAAAAAATTGTTGCCAGTCCGAAGCATATAAAACGAATTGGCTGAAACAGATATATGGCGCAGTCAAAAGCTGTAATATCAGCCCTCTTAAAAATTTTTTTAAACAAAACGGGCAAATACCGTACCGCACAGTCGGTATGGCCCTGCATCCACCTTTTTCTTTGCCTCCAGGATTGCATGAAAGTTAAAGGTTTTTCATCATAAACAACAGCATTTTTACAAAACGCAACTTTCCTGTTGTTTAATACAAGCTTCATGGTAAACTCCAGATCTTCCGTAAGGCACGTGGCACCCCAGCCGATTTCACGTATAATATCCGTTTTTATGCAAAAACCGGTTCCGCAAAGACCGCAGCTAAGGCCCAGATTATATCTTGTTTGCTGAAATATTCTGTTAGACAGCCAGAAAGCAATGGAATAAGACAGGGAAATCCATGTGTCATAAGGATTTTTGCTGTCAATATAGCCTTGTATTACCTGATGGCCTCTTGAAAGCATACTGTTCATTTCGGATAAAAAGGAGGATGAAACAACATTATCGGCATCAAAAACGCATATTGCGTCATATTGTTTCTCCATTGCGAATATCCTTAAAAATGCCCATTCCAAGGCATAACCCTTGCCGGTTTCATTAAGATTATCCCTTATTAAAGCATAAGCACCGGCGCTTTCTGCCCGCTGCCTGGTATTATCCGTACAATTGTCACAGATTACATATATATCAAAATATTCTTCAGGATATTTTTGTTTTTTCAGGCTGTTTACCATGCTGCCTATAACGCTTTCTTCATTATGAGCGGGAATCACAATGGCAAAGCGGTGAAACAAGCTCGGTTTTTCCTCATTTGCTTTTTTCTTTTCAGGTAATGGTATCCACCCTGCTATCATTATTACAAGATAATATACTCCCATTAAAAACAGCAAAAGCTGTACAAAAAACGAAAATGAAAAAATAATCAGATAGGTTATTTTATCCATAGGACCCTCCGATGAACAAAAATTAATCCGCATGTTTTATGCTTTACATCTTTTCTCCCGGTTTAAAAACATACTCATGCGCGGGATTAAAGGCTACTGTTTTCCGTTCAGGCAAAATAAAATTTTATATCATAACAGTAAATTTCTTTACTTCAAATGACATAGTTTATTTTCTACATACCGGGTAAAAATATGTTTGGTAAAACAAGCATTTTAAATTGAGTAATTGTGGGAAATATTTGATTTACCATATCCTGAGGGAATGATATAATTCAGAATGGGAAAATGATTAAACCTTAAAGACCCCAATTTTTTAAACACCTTATTTGCGGCCATGAAAGCGCAGGTCAGGCGTGAATGATTCAGCGCTCATTAAGGCCACGCAAGACAACAGGAAGCGTCTGAACCTGGTTATATTCGTGAAAGGGAAACTTTTAACCAAATCAGCAGGAGGAGTAAATGGGAAAACCATATATTAACAATGCTTTAATCGGTAATGGAAGTATGCTCGGCTGTATCTCCGAATCCGGAGAGCTTATAAGGCTGTATTGGCCTGAAATAGATTTTCCGCAGCACCTTGAAAAAATGCTGACCGGCTTTTTTGATGCGTACAGTCCCCATAGCACGATATGGTTCAGTGAAGGGGAACATGAGTACAGCCAAAACTATGTTGATTCAACAAACATTCTCGTAACAAAGGCATTGTTAAAAAGGCTGTCTCTTAAGGTGACCCAGACTGATTTCTGTCTTCCAGATTTACCTGTCATGATACGCCATTACAGAGTCAAAAATATGAATAATACCGGTTTTCGCCTTGGTATCGGTGTTGCCTCCCACGTTATATCCCACACACAGGACCTTGGAAATACGCTGTTTGATTTCAGCATTGACGCTCTTGTACATTACAGGCATGGAGGGTGCTGGGCCATAGGTTCCTGCCGTGTAGTCAAGGAATTCCTGATAGGCAATAACCCTTTCGGCGCTGTATGGGAGGGCAAACTGAATGGCATTGACAGCATAGGAATGTCTCCAGACGGTGCTTTACTCTGGGATATGGGGGATTTGCCGCCAGGGGGGGAATGTTCATTAACCCTCTATTTATCCTTTGCAAAGAGCCTGAATGAGCTTAAAGCGTTGGTTTCAAAAGTGAAAAAGGTAAGTTTCGATGAGTTTTACAATTCTGTAAAGGAATATTGGCACAACTATTTAGCGGGCTGCTTTAAAATTAAAAGCGGAAATGAAAAGGCTGATAAAATATATGAGAGATCCCTGCTTATGTTCAGCCTGATGTCCGATAAAAACACAGGAGGTCTTCTGGCATCGCCTGAAATAGACGAGGATTTTACCCAGTGCGGAAGATACGCTTACTGCTGGGGTCGGGATGCTGCTTTCATAACAGACGCGCTTGATGAAGCCGGCCTTTTTAAAGTTTCCGACAAGTTTTATGATTGGGCGGTACGTGTGCAGGATTCCGATGGGTATTGGCACCAGCGGTACCATATGAACGGAAGCCTTGCTCCGTCCTGGGGCATACAGATAGATGAAACCGGCTCTGTTCTGTATGGCATGCTGAAGCATTACCTGAAAGTAAAAGATATGAATTTTTTAAAAAAAGTCTGGCCTTCCGTTGAAAAAGCAGTTGCTTTCCTGGAGAGATTTATTGATGAAGAAACAAATCTTCCGCTACCAAGCTTTGATTTGTGGGAAGAAAGAATGGGTGAGCACACTTATTCAACAGCCGCGGTAATTGCAGGTATTAACGCGGCGGTGAAAATGGGAGAGTTTTTGGGCATTGCAAGTGTTGATCTGGAACGCTGGAAGCTGGCTGCAAAAAAGATGCTGGATGCCATGGAGAAACATCTGGTTGACAAGGACAGAGGAGTGTTTTTAAGAAGCGTCAGGACAAAGCTGAACCCCTGGGGGCCTGAGCCGTCACCGGATACAGTTACGATAAAGGTTAACAGCAAGGGGTTTTTCAGGGAAGTAACATCAGTTGACCCAAGAATGGACATAAGTCTTTTAGGCCCTGCCATACCTTTTTCGGTTTTTGATCCTGAACATGAAATAATAAGCAATACGGCCCGGGAAATTGAGAGAACCCTGAATTGCAGTAATACAGGCGGGATTTTCAGATATGAGGGCGATACATACGCAGGAGGTAATCCATGGATTATTTCATCCCTCTGGCTTGCCCTTTATTATATTAAAATAAAGAATTTTAAAAAAGCCAGGGAATATTTCCACTGGGCTTTAAAATGCGCAACCCATTTGAATCTGCTGCCGGAGCAGGTTGACAGGCATGACGGAAAACCTTGCTGGGTTATTCCCTTAACCTGGTCCCATGCCATGTATGTTCTTGTTTTTAAAGAACTTATGAAAAACGGAGGAATTTATTGATAATTTCATACTGAATTACTCACATTGAGGAGAGAAAATCGCGGATGATTTTATGCGAAAGGTGGTCATGTATTGTCTAAGGTAAAAACGAAATTTGTATGTGTTGAATGCGGGTATGAAACAAGAAAGTGGATGGGGAGATGCCCCTCCTGCCTGCAGTGGAACACAATGATTGAGGAGAGGTATACGGGAGCGGGGAATATTAAGGAAAGCTTGCCAGCGTCGAAAGCCATACCGATTACCGATATTACAAAGGAATATGAACAGAGGGTTAAAACCGGGATTAAAGAGTTGGATCGGGTGCTCGGGGGAGGCATTGTACCTGGTTCTCTCGTTCTTATCGGAGGGGATCCCGGAATAGGTAAATCTACATTGCTGCTGCAGATTTGCGGTGCTCTTGCGCCGATTCAGAAAGTCCTTTATGTTTCCGGTGAAGAATCAGCAAAGCAAGTAAAACTAAGATCAGAAAGACTCTCTGTAAATCATGGAAACATTCTCATGGCATCAGAAACCAATTTCGAAAATGTTGAATTGCTTATCAAAGATAACAAACCTCAGGTTGTAATATTGGATTCAATCCAGACAGTGTACAGCAATGAGCTTACTTCCGCTCCGGGAAGCGTAAGCCAGGTTCGCGAGGTAACCGGTCGCCTGATGCATATTGCAAAGGATGGGGGAATAACCGTTTTTGTTGCGGGTCATGTAACAAAGGACGGAGCTATTGCCGGGCCCAGGGTGCTGGAGCATATGGTGGATACAGTTTTATATTTTGAGGGTGAAAGGCATCAGAACTACAGGATTTTAAGGTCGGTCAAGAACCGTTTCGGCTCAACAAATGAGCTGGGGCTTTTTGAGATGAGGCAGGAGGGGCTTGTTGAGGTAAAAAATCCATCAGGTGTTTTACTGGACGGAAGGGCAAAGGACCAATCTGGCTCGGTGGTTGTGGCAAGCCTTGAAGGAACGCGGCCCATGCTTCTTGAAATACAGGCCCTGGTGACACCAACCAGCTTTGGAATGCCGAGGCGCATGGCAACAGGAATAGATTATAACCGCCTGACAATGCTTATGGCCGTTCTGGAAAAAAAAGTGGGCATGCAGCTTCATAATTTTGATGCCTATGTTATTGTTGTGGGCGGCATTAAACTGGACGAGCCTGCCTGCGAGTTGGGTGTTATTGCAAGCGTGGCAGGAAGTTTCCGAAACAAACCTATTTCCCCGGACCTGGTTGTCATGGGCGAGGTTGGTTTAACGGGCGAAGTGCGGACTGTCAACCAGGCGGAAAAAAGGGTTATGGAAGCAAAACGTATGGGTTTTAAAAAATGCATACTGCCATTGGGAAACCGGAGCAAAAACCTTGAGTCCGGTATCGCGGACGGAATGGAACTGATGTTTGCCGATACTGTTGAGGAAGCTTTAAACTATATGTTTTAGCAAAGCTTATCTCAGGCTATACTTCCCAAGCAGCTTCACCCGCTCCATCTCGCTGGTAAGAATATCATAAAGATTAAGATCAAGCGCATTACATATTGCGGCCAGGTAAAAAAGATTCCGGCCAATCTCCTTTTCCAGCAGATCCCGGCAATTACCGCATAATGAGCCTTTAACCTGGGACTTCATATGTTGTTTCATTTCATCCATACCGGAAATGCCGGAGGTTTGCTGTTTATCACCGATAATTTTAATGCACCCGCAGTGAGTTGCTGCCTTTACTAGGGTTCTTGACACTCTTGCGCATGAATCGGTCATCTTAGTCATTGAATCAAGTATGTTTTTGTTTCTGATAAGCAGCTCATTTGATGTACGTTGAAATTCATCAAGAACCGTATTTTTGTTTTCGCTCACTAAACTACACCTCATTTCAATATTCAGCATCCGCTGGAGATAATCTTATTATAATTTTATTCTTTTACCTTTGTCAAATAAAAACACATGTGTTACTAGACATCTTTCATCGCAAAATATGACATAAAAAAGCATTGTTTTACATATGGTCTGCCAGAACGGAAATACTCTGTTTTGCAGACATTATCCAATTAAAGGAAAACATGGCTAATTAAAAGCTTAGGGGTGCGAGTTTACAGTTTCCTTAGAGTAAAATTTTCGTAGGCAAAACAAAAAAATAAGGGAAGAAAGTCGAAACCCTCTTCCCATAATCACGATTTTCCTGTAGTTTAGAAGTGATCAAACAACAAACACAGGAGGCGTGATATG
>JAAYGP010000336.1 GCA_012727625.1 Clostridiaceae bacterium | reverse complement strand
CGGAGAAGCGTGGGATCAAGCTGCAGACTGTTGTCTTGCCGCCGCCAGACGGACCTACAAGGGCAACTGTCTGCCCGGCTGTAATATCAAGGTTTATATTATGCAAAACCTCAGTTTTATCATTGTAACTGAAGGATACGTTGTTAAAACGGATATTTCCCTTGACATCCGTTAATTCCATCGCATTTTCACTGTCCTCTATTTCAGGCTTCGTATCCAGTATTTCCAAAAACCTTTCAAAACCCGACATACCCCGCTGGAAGCTTTCCGTGAAGTTTACAAGGCGGTTGATTGGATTAAGGAAAACATTTATAAACAGGATATATGCAACAAGATCAGAGGTGGAAATATGGCCGCCGTGCAAAAACACACCTCCAAGCACAAGCACACTTATATATAAAACTCCCTGCAGGAACTGGTTTCCTGAATGGAAACTTCCCATAATGTTGTAACTGCTCTCTTTGGATTCCAGGAACAGTTCGTTTCCTTCATTGAATTTACGGTTTTCAATATGTTCATTGGCGAAAGATTTTACCACGCGAATACCAGCCAGGCTGTCCTGGGCTTTCGCATTGACAATGGCAATCTTTTTCCTGTTTTCTGAAAATACAACACGCATTTTACGGTTATAATATGCTGTAAATATAATTATAAGCACCATTAAAAACAGCAGGAGCAAGGTGAGCCTTACATCCATGGTAAGCATTATAATTACAGCTCCGATTATTTTAACAAGTGATATAAAAATGTCTTCAGGCCCGTGATGAGCCAGCTCCGATATGTCAAACAAGTCATTGGTTATCCGTGACATAAGTTTTCCGGTATTTTCATCATCGTAGAATGAAAAAGAAAGCTTCTGCAGGTGGCTGAAAAGATCAGTGCGCATGTCTGCTTCCATGCGGGCACCCATAATATGGCCCCATGAAGTTATAAACTTCTGGCAAAAGTATCTTATGATATAAAGAACCAGAAGAGCCGCGGATGTTATAAAGACGATTTGCAGCATATCAGGGGGACGCTTGTCGTAAACATCGTCCATAAGGTATTTTACAAGGGACGGGAAAAACAGATCTATCCCGGACAACACAAGAGCACAGAACATATCCATAAAAAACAACTTTTTATATGGACCATAATACATAATAAACCTTTTTAACTTTTTCATTTATGTCTTCCTCTCCTTACGATACAGCTCAATATAATAGTAAAGGAACTTCTAAAAAAAGCACAGTTGATTGCTTTTATCCATGCCATCAAGGCACCCGTGATTTTCCAGTATCTCTATAACAGACTTTGAAACACCTGCCCGTATTTTAATGTCATCCACCGACAGAAAAGCGTCCTTTTCCCTTGCCGCCGCTATATTTGCGGCAGCAGCGGCCCCAAGGCCCTGGAGCGCGGTTAAAGGAGGTAAAAGCCCCTCTTTTGTAATCTGGAATTTTGACGGATGTGATTTGTATAAATCAACAGGCAGGCATTTTATTCCCCTTGCATACATTTCATTGGCAACCTCAAGAATTGTTATTAAATTCTTCTCTTTCTGAGTGGCTTCATTGCCTTTTTTTTCCAGTTCCCTTAATGTATATATTATCTTATCGCGACCTTTTGATATTATATCGGCATCAAACACATCGGCTCTGACAGTGAAGTAGGTCGCATAAAAAGCCTCGGGGTAGTATACCTTAAACCACGCGATTCTGAAAGCCATCATCACGTATGCCGCCGCATGGGCTTTTGGAAACATATATTTAATTTTTTTACATGATTCTATGTACCAGCCGGGAATTCCGGCCTTTTTCATTAAATCCTCATAGTCAGGTGTGAGGCCTTTTCCCTTTCTTACATCCTCCATTATTTTAAATGAAGTTAAAGGATCAAGGCCATTATTTATCAGATACAGCATTATATCATCGCGGGTTGTAATAACCTCCGCCAGTGTGGCGACTTTGTTTCTGACCAGGTCCTGGGCATTGTTGGTCCAGACATCCGTGCCGTGAGACAGACCTGATATGCGGATTAGCTCGGCAAAGGTGGTTGGTTTGGTATCAACAAGCATCTGGCGCACAAACTTTGTTCCGAATTCAGGGATTCCGAAAGTGCCCACCTCGCTACCAATATCCTCAGGAGTAACGTTTAATGGTTCTGTACCGACAAACAATCCCATGGTCTTTTTCTCACCGATTGGAATATCTTTCGGGTCAACACCTGTTATATCCTGAAGCATGCGTATGACCGTCGGATCATCATGACCCAGTATATCAAGCTTTAAGATTCTTCCGCTGATTGAATGGTAATCAAAATGGGTTGTAACGGTGCTGGAATTTGTGTCATCCGCAGGCCTTTGTATGGGAGTAAAATCATAAATTTCCTTGTCATGGGGAACTATCATTACCCCTCCAGGATGCTGACCCGTTGTGCGCTTAACCCCGGTGCAACCGCTTACAAGACGTTTTATCTCCGCATTTGTCGCAGTTAGACCTTTATCGTTCAGATATCCCTTAACAAAGCCGAAAGCAGTTTTGTCCGCGACTGTGGCAATGGTTCCGGCTCTGAAAACGTGCCCCTCTCCAAACAGCTCTTCGGTGTACTTGTGTGCGTTTGGCTGGTATTGACCTGAAAAATTCAGGTCAATATCCGGCTCCTTATCTCCGTCAAATCCCAGAAAGGTTTCAAAGGGTATATCATATCCGTCCTTTAAAAGCAGCTCACCACAGTTTGGACACTGCTTATCCGGCAAATCAAAACCACACCCTGAAGCCCCGCTCTTTTCGAAAAACCTGGAATAAAGGCATTTTTCGCATCTGTAATGGGGCGGCAGGGAATTAACTTCCGTTATGCCAGTCAAATACGCCACAAAGGAAGATCCAACCGAGCCTCTTGAACCAACAAGATATCCGTCCTGCAATGATTTTGCCACAAGCTTTCTTGCTATAACATACATACCGGAAAAACCGTTTTTAATAATTGAATTAAGCTCTTTGTCAAGCCGCAGCCTGACCGTTTCCGGCAACGGGTTGCCGTATAGCTCCGCCGCCCTTTTTTCAGATATGTTTCTGACCTCTTCTTCCGAGCCATCAATAAATGGTGGAAAAGTCCCCTCAGGTATCGGTTTTACTTCTTCTATTGTTTCTGCGATAAGCCTTGTATTATTCACAACAACCTCAAAGGCTGTCTCTTTTCCAAGATATGAAAACTCTTCAAGCATCTCATCGGTAGTCCTGAAATATAAAGGCGCTTGTCTGTCCGCGTCACTGTACCCTTGCCCTGCCTGAAGAATGCGCCTGAACACCTCGTCCTCAGGATCGAGAAAATGCACGTCACATGTGGCTACAACAGGCTTTTTAAGCTTTTCTCCCAGTTTAACAATTTTAACGTTTATTTCTTTTAATTCATCGTAGCCTGAAACCTCACCGGCTTCCATCAGAAACCGGTTATTGTCAAGAGGCTGGATCTCAAGATAGTCATAGTAATCAGCGACTTCAAGTATTTTATCGTCGGACCATTTGTTCAGGATTGCCCTGTACACTTCACCGGCTTCACAGGCGCTTCCAAGAATAAGGCCATCCCTGTATCTTTCCAGTACATGCCTGGGCACTCAGGGTCATTTATAGAAGTATTCCATATGACTTTCAGATATCAGCCTGTACAGGTTTTTAAGCCCTATCAGGTTCCTGGCAAGCAGGATTGCATGATATGTATCAATATTTTTATAATCCGTTTTGCCTTTCTCATCGAACCTATCTTCACCAAGCAAATAGATTTCCACACCATAAATTATTTTTATACCTTTCTTCTTCGCGGCTTCATAAGCATCCGGATATGCCTGGACAACGCCATGGTCCGTTATTGCAACAGCAGGATGCCCCCACTTTGCGGCTCTTTCAATCAAATCCTTCACAGTCGTTACTGCATCCATCTGGCTCATCTGTGTGTGAAGATGAAGCTCAACCCGTTTTTCTTCGGCATTGTCCATTTTTTCAATTACATGAATCTTCATGATGCTTTTAGCCATTAAAGCAAGTTCTCTGCTGAAAGCATCAAACTGGGCATCACCTAAAACCCTCAACCATTCGCCTTCTTTTACATTATCAGTTAAAGCGGCAAGCTGCTTTTCACTTGCAAAGCATTTTACTGTAATTGAATGGGTTAAATCAGTCAGGTCAAAACAGAACAACGTTTTTCCGCTGTTAAGAAGCCTTGTTTCAATATAAATAACCTTTCCCTTAACTGCAACCCTGCCGGAATCAATTGAAACTTCGCTTATGGGGACAGTTTCCTCGTTAAAGGGTTTCCCGTAAACAATATCCGGATCCGTTGATTTTCCTTTTCCGTTCACCCTATATGAAGCAGTATTGACGGATGCCCTTGACCGCCCTTTTCTTCCCTCCCCGGCAGGATAGCAGACAATCTTTTTAATTGCTTTTTGCTCAATTGAGCTCTTTTCCTTAAAATATCTTTCTCTTTCCTTTTCATCCAACGGAGGATCTATAAAGCATACTTTGATTTCTTTCCTGAAATAAGTGAGTATATAGTCCTCCAATACCTTGTTGCAGTTTCCTGATTGAAGAATCATGCTTCCGCCTGTCTTAAGATGAATGTTAAGCTTCTGATCTTCAACCTCAAAAATGGCGTTTTCAAGCAAATAGCGAAAATGAGCGGATTTTCCTGCAATAACCTCGATAAAATTCTCTCTGCATATTTTTGGAATATCCTTATTGTCATTCTTAATACTAAAACAGGGAATAACCTTGACACCGGCATTAAAATGGCTGCACAATGCTTTTTCAAGCGAATAAATCCTGTTCATTTGAACAACTTCCGGTAGTTCCATGTGAATCTCAACATGCTTTGATATCTTATTATATAAAAACTGTGTGACCAATGCCTCACGGAAAGCATCAAACAGCTTTCCATCCATTGTAACTTCACCAAACACATCAGAAAATGCGCGTTTTTTATCTGTTGTATTGTGCATGGTTTTATCCCCTTAGTTAAAATTGTCCTTTTTATTTTATCATATTATTTAAATTCATTGTAGCATGGCAGAAGAATATAGCAATGATTAGTGAACAGCTTTAAAAAATATATTGCACAATATCTGTCCTGTTAAGTAACTGAATCAGGGTTTGAACAGTAACTGTGAACAGACTGTTTGTGATTACTTTATTCAAAGATGTTTTTAAATAAAAGAAAACATGCTATAATAGCAGGAAAGTGTGCATTAATTCCTGTCAGATATCCGCGATACATTTTGTCAATTGATAAAAGAACAGAACAGGGTTAAGCTATGATAATCCTGATGAGGAAGTGCGTGCACGGGATAATATCCAGGAAAAATTATCCCTTTCCGATCGGTTCGGAATAACTGTAATTTTTACCTCTCCCATAAAGAAGGAATATTTAATGATAGTACGCAAAATGGCGGAAGAAGAGAATATAAACATAGACACCGCTTTACTTGAACAAAAAGCCATGCAGTGGGAAATGGCCTACAACGGCATGACTCCAAGAACAGCAAGGCAGTTCATTAACTGGCTTAAGGGTGAGTGCCACAACCTGTATGCTTAAAGCTTGTGCGAGGCTCTGTTGTAACCATTTACTGCTTGTTTCATATAATAACTAATAAAGTAAATGTATAAGGGGATGTTATTTTGAAGTACACAGAGCTTAAAGAGTACCTTATAAAAAGACCGTTTTTGTTTCAGTCAATCAAGGAAAAACAGGAAGAATTCAATCAAAGAATAGCTACTTTGGAACGCAGGCCGATAATTTTTGTGGAAACCTCAAAAAAACGTAATTCTGATAACATAGCCTGACTATACAGTCCTTTATTAATGTATGTTTCTGCAATTATTTAAAATCCCACTTTTTATATAATTTTATAAGTGGGATTTTTTCATACTTATTGCAGGTTGACATCGTATGTTTAATTGTACTATCTTTAAATTATATATAATCAGATCGCATGGCAGCATGCGGCTGATATACAGCCGGACTACTGATACATTACGAAGGGGACAAAATCATGATAAAAAAACTGTTTCCTCACCTGGGAAAATACAGAACATATGCAATTCTTGCGCCAATAATGATAATATGCGAAGTGACACTTGAGGTAATCATTCCAAGAATAATGGCCAGTATAGTTGATATAGGCGTTGCAGGTAAAGACACCGGATATATTATCAAAATGGGAGCCTTAATGATTTTTATGGCTTTGGCATCCCTGCTTTTCGGTGCTCTTGCGGCCCGGTTTGCATCCGTTGCCGCCACAGGCTTTGCAAAAAACATAAGAAAATCGCTGTTTTATAAAATTCAGGATTTTTCATTTGAAAACCTGGACAAATTCAGTACTGCATCGCTGGTTACAAGGCTTACAACAGATGTTACCAACACACAGATGACTTTAATGATGATGCTTCGTATGATGATACGTGCTCCCATAATGCTTGTTATGGCAATTATTATGGCGGTTTCATTAAATGCCAGGCTGGTTGCTGTTTTTCTTATCGCGGTGCCTGTGCTTGGAATTACTTTTGTTTTTATTGGAAGAAAAGCATTCCCTCGTTTTCAGATACTGCTTAAAAAATATGACCGGTTGAATCTTGTTGTCCAGGAGTGTCTTATCGGAATACGAATTGTGAAAGCATTTGTCCGCGGCGAATATGAATATGAGAAATTCAGCGACATTGCGGATCAGTTGCGAAAAACACAGCTTGAGGCAGAACGGGTTGTCATCTGGGTAATGCCTGTTATGCAAATTGCAATTTATAGCTGCATTCTTGCCACCGTATGGTTCGGCGGAAACCTGATTATAACAGGTGATATGCTGACAGGTGAATTAATGGGATTTCTAAACTATGTGACCCAGATTCTGATATCCCTTATGATGATATCGATGGTTTTTGTTATGCTTGTAATTTCAAAGGCTTCTGTTTCAAGGGTTATTGAAGTCCTGGATGAAAAGCCGGGCATTATCGATGAAAATTGCAACAAAGAGCTTGAAGTTCCGGATGGATCTGTTATCTTTAAAAATGTCTCTTTTGGATATGGAGGCAAAGATTCAAACCTGGTTCTTGAAAATATCAACCTTGAAATAAAATCAGGCGAAACGGTTGGCATAATCGGCGGAACGGGCTCGGCAAAAACGACCCTTGTTCAGCTAATTCCAAGGCTATATGATGTTACCTCGGGCTGTGTGATGGTTGGTGGCATTGATGTGCAGGAGTATAGTCTTGAACATTTAAGGAATTCTGTTGCCATGGTTCTGCAAAAAAACCTGTTATTCTCAGGAACCATTAAGGATAACCTGAAATGGGGCGATAAAAACGCCACCGACGAGGAAATTATCAACGCTTGCAAGGCAGCACAGGCTCATGACTTTATTACTTCCTTTCCTGACGGATATGATACCATGCTCGGACAGGGCGGTGTTAACCTGTCCGGCGGGCAAAAGCAGCGTTTATGTATCGCCCGGGCTCTTTTGAAAAAACCGAAGATAATAATTCTGGATGACAGCACCAGTGCTGTTGACACTGCTACCGACCAGAAATTAAGAGAGGCTTTGAAAACCTGTCTTAAGGGTACAACTGTAATAATCATCGCCCAGAGAATTGCCTCGGTCATGGACGCTGACATGATTGTTGTCATGGATGACGGAAAGATTAATGCCGCGGGAAATCATGAGGAGCTTCTTTCATCCAATGAAATTTACAGGGAAGTTTATGAATCCCAGCAGAAAGGGGTTGTTGAACATGTCGGGGCCTAGAAAAATGCGCAGGATGCATGGGGTCAAACCTGAAAACACAGGTAAAACCATAAAAAGAATATTATCATATGTGAACGAATATAAAATACATCTTGTTCTGGTGTTTTTATTTGTATTGTTAAGTTCGTTGTCTTCAATTGCGGGAACATACTTTTTGAAGCCATTGATAAATAATTACATCATGCCTTTGATAGGAAAGCAGAATCCCGATCTCTCAGCTTTTTTGAGACTGGTTTTATTAATGGCTCTTATATATGCGTTCGGGGCTTTGTCTACATATGGTTATAATCGTCTTATGCTTAAAATTTCCACCGGAACTTTGTATAAAATACGTACTGACATGTTCAGGCACATGCAGTCTCTGCCGGTTAAATTTTTTGACACCCACACCCATGGTGAGCTAATGAGCCGCTATACCAATGATACAGATGCTCTGCGCAATATGCTTTCACAAAGTTTTGTCAGCCTTGTATCTTCTTCTGTAACCGTCATAGGTGTTTTCATTTCAATGTGTATTCTCAGCCCCATACTAACCGCAATTGTTGTTTTAATGCTTTTTGTAATGATTTTTACAATCAGAAAGCTTGGATCAAAAAGCGGTACGTTTTTTAAGGAACAGCAAATGGCTGTGGGAAAAGTTAACGGGTATATTGAAGAAATGATAGAGGGTCAGAAAGTCATTAAGGTCTTTTGCCATGAAGATGAAGCAAAACGCGGTTTTGACAAGCTGAACGAGGATCTTTTTGAAGCTTCGAAGGGAGCCCATACCTTTGCAAGCATGCTGAGGCCTGTCATGGGTAATCTTTCATATATACATTATTCCATAACCGCAATTATCGGCGCTGTCCTGTCCGTTACCACAGGATTTGATCTTGGTTCGCTTGCCGCTTTTCTTCAGTACACAAGAGCATTCTCCCAGCCCGTAACAATGATGTCGGAGCAGTTTAATGCAATATTAATGGCTT
>JAAYGP010000335.1 GCA_012727625.1 Clostridiaceae bacterium | reverse complement strand
GGAAGCCTTGTTAAGGGAAGCTTCCGATATTTCTGATAAATATGGTCAACCTGAAGTTGATACGGTTTTTTTTGGCGGCGGCACACCATCAATCCTTCCGGCGGAGGAGATACTCAGAATTGTAAAAACTCTTAAAAACTTATTCAACATAAAAAATCCTTCGGAAATTACTATGGAAGCAAATCCCGGAACAATTACAAAGGAAAAGGCAAAAATCTATATGGATGCGGGTATCAACAGGCTTAGCATCGGGTTTCAGGCCGCTCAGGATCATCTTTTAAAATCCATGGGCAGGATTCACACAAAGGATATGTTTCAGGAATGCATCAATTTGCTGTTAAACTTAGGTTTCTACAATATAAATACCGATATAATATTTGGGTTGCCTGATCAAAGCATGGAAGACTGGAAAGAAACAGTAAGTTTATTGTTAAAATCGGACTTGCCTCATATATCATGCTATAGCCTGAAGATTGAAGAGGGCACTTTCTGGTATGAATTGAAAAAGAAAGGCAAGCTGCCCGATATAGATGAAAACCTTGAGAGAGAGATGTATTATTACGTGATTGCGGAGGCTGAAAAGGCAGGATATAATCACTATGAAATATCCAACCTTGCAAAACCGGGTTATGAATGCAGGCATAATATGAAGTATTGGACGGACAAGCCCTATATAGGGATTGGAGCCGGCGCTCACTCGTATATGCACAATGAAAGGTATGCCAATGTAACAGATGTTAAGGAATATATAAACCGCGTCATGAATAATGTCCCGTCCGAAACCTTTAGTAAAGTGATTGATCGTGAAGAGCTCCTTTCAGAAAGGTTTATATTGGGATTAAGATTGATTGATGGTTTATCGGTTAAGAAACTTAAACAGAAATTCGGCGAGGAAATGGTAGAAAAATATGAAACAAAAATCAGTAAGCTTGAGGAAAAAGAGCTTGTCAGCTATGATGGGGACATGCTGAAACTGACTGAAAAAGGTCTTGATTTTGCGAATTTGGTCTGGGTAGAGTTTATTTAAGGGAAAGGATGTATGGACATGGATAACAGTTATATGGACAAGGCCGGCATAAATAATGGCGCTCAGGAATTCTGCGATAATATTGTGAATGACTTTATCAGGGAAATCGTTGCAATTCTTGATTCAATAGAACTTGAGCTTGTAAATATTGAAGTTGATCCTGACAATCCCGTATATTTGGACGCCATATGTCAGGGGTTCCGGACAATTAAGAGACTGGCCGGTTTTCTTGAGGGTGATATAGCGTCAGAAATAGTGGAATATACGGGAGAGCTGCTTGAGACATGTCAGAAATTCAATATTACAATAACGAGGAGCATTACAAATATTTTTCTGCAATCCATCCTTTTTCTCAGAAAAATCTGCAACAACAGAAAAATACTAACCGATACGAAGTTCCAGGGGGAAGTGGGACAGCATATAAGCAATATAACGCAAATGAAAGACGGAATTATGCTGGATATAAAACAGCCTGTCAAATCACCTGAGAACAGAATTGGTGAAATACTGGTTGAAGACGGCATAATAAAACAGAACGATATAGAATATGTCCTGGAAAAGCAAAGCAGCATTTACCGGAATATGAAATTCGGGGAAATTGCCTTAAGGGAACGTAAAGTAGACGCAAGCGGTCTTATAAAAGCCATCAGAGCTCAAAAAATCCGGAACGAAAGCAGTGAACAATATGTCCGGATACCAATTGAAAGGATTGATCAAATTTTGGAGATTGTAAACAGGATTGAAACCATACAGAATAATCTTCACCATGAAACCGTATTACGGTTTGGAAGCAATGATTCCTTAACGACTGAAAGCCGGAATGTAAAAGATATGTTGTCAGACATCCAGAAAATTCTTCAGGAATTAAGGCTTGTTACCTTTAAACAATCGTTTCAGAAGCTTAAAAGAGCCGTAAGGGCAATGATAGAAGAAAAAGGCATAAATGTAATAATTTCTACAATAGGAGAAAATACAGAAGTTAATAAGGAAATATCGGATGAAATTATTATTCCGCTTGCGAAGATTATTGAGTTTATTCTAGACTTCCTTTCAACAGATCACAGCAGGGAAAAAATAGACGAGATAAAAATTACTGCCTATAAGGACTCGGAATACGTCATGGTTGAAATCTCATGCAATAAGCAAATAGAGCCTGATTTAATACATAATAGTACAAAAATTAAAGAGGCTGAAAGAAAAATTGAGAGCTTAAAAGGCCGCATTGAATATAAAAATGCGGAAAACATCGGGTTGCACTTTAAAATAATCATTTCTTAGAAAACCAAAAGAAAACCACCCTCTTGACAAAAAACAGGCAGGGTGGTATTTTTATAATAGTGTTTAGCACTCGATATAAGAGAGTGCTAACAACACAAATTCAAGGAGGATGTATTTAATAGCGCCAGGCCAGGATTTATTTGTGGGTGGCTTTTATTAATCAGCTTTGACTATCTTTTGTTACGGTTTTCTGCGCTTTTAATGGAGGTGAGTAGATGCTTATACAGGAAGAACTTAGTGAACGAAAGATGCGAATTTTAAAAACACTCATAGATGATTATATACAAACAGCGCAGCCTGTTGGTTCGAGGACCATTTCAAAAAAGCATGACCTGGGTTTGAGCTCTGCCACTATCCGAAATGAGATGGCTGACCTGGAGGAAATGGGTTATATTACACAACCTCACACATCGGCAGGAAGAGTGCCATCGGACAAGGGATACCGGTTATATGTGGACCACCTGATGCAGGCGCACACTCTTGCACTGGATGAAATAAAGCAGATAAGAAGCGCTATTCAGCACAGAATCATTGAAATAAACGCACTAATAGTAAGAGCGTCTGATATTATATCTACAATAACAGGTTATACATCCCTGGCGCTTTCACCTAACCTTACAAAGGCAGTGTTAAAAACAATACAGATAATACCGGTTGATGATAAAAAAGCGCTGATAGTCGCAGTAACCGATGGAGGAGCCGTTAAAAACCAGTATATACGTTTTGAAAATGAAATAGATCCTGACATTCTTGTTAAAATGTCCAATTTTCTTCAGGAGAGAATGAACGGGTTGCTGATAGAAAAAATCATATTCCCTCCCACTGAGGAGGTATACAGGGAATTAAAAGTTGAAGAAAGTGCGACTGGATGCATTTTCGACGGGCTTTCAAAATGCCTGCAGGGAATTGAAAAAACTGAATTAATTACGAAAGGTGAAACAAACATTTTAAATCATCCGGAGTTCAGTGATCTTGTCAAAGCAAAGGAAGTCTTTGATTTGCTGAATGACTGTGAGATAATAAAAACCGTTATGAGTGAAGCTGTAAAAGAGAATGAACTTAACGTTATGATAGGAAGGGAAAACCAGTATGAACCCATGCATGATTGCAGCCTGGTCACTGCAGCTTACAATCTGGGAAATACCAGCGTAGGAGCTTTAGGAGTGTTAGGTCCGACCCGGATGCCCTATGCAAGGGTTGTTTCCGCGATGAAGTATGTGAAAAGGCTGATTAACAGAGAAATTATCAGAATTATAAATGATGGCTGATAATATCTTAAAAGGAATGATAACGCAAATGGAAGGATGAAACCAATGAGTCAGAAAAATACGGATAATGAGCATCGTGAACTTAACAACATTGAGACAGAAGAACAGGAAAACCTGAATTGTCATCAGGAAGATAAAGAAAGCACAGAGAACAAAGGGAGTGGTGAAAGCAAGGAGAACAAAGAAAGCGAAGAAAACATAGAGAACAAAGATAATATCATTGACCAGTCGGTTTTGGATAAAAAAGACGAAGAGATCTGCAATCTGAAGGAACAACTCCAAAGGTTGGCTGCTGAGTTTGATAATTATAAAAAAAGAACGGCCAGGGAAAAAGAAAAGCTGTATGATGCATCAATTGTGGAAACAGTAGCTTCTTTTCTTCCTGTTCTTGATAATATTGAATTGGCCCTTAAAGCAACTGATAACTGTAATGAAAAGAGTATCAGGGATGGCGTCGATATGATTTACCGTCAATTTCAGGAATCCCTTGCTAATCTCGGGGTAAAATATATAGAAGCGATCGGGGAAAAATTTGATCCGCAGCTTCATGAGGCAGTTATGCATGTTGAAGATAAGGAATATGGAGACAATGAAATTATAGAGGAATTCCGCAAGGGGTATATCTATAAAAACGGTGTCGTAATCCGTCATTCAGTTGTGAAAGTGGCAAATTAATCATTTTAAATATGTTGTTGATTTGTTTATCTTTGACCTTATAATATATATAGATTTAGGAGTGATTATATGGCAAAAGTAATAGGTATAGATTTGGGAACAACCAACTCATGCGTGGCAGTTATGGAAGGCGGAGAGCCTGTTGTTATACCAAATCCTGAGGGAAACAGAACAACTCCCTCCGTAGTTGCGTTTTCAAAGACCGGAGAAAGATTGGTAGGACAGGTTGCCAAGCGACAGGCTGTCACAAATCCGGAAAGAACTGTGTTATCAATAAAGAGGGAAATGGGGACAAACAAGAGAGTTAATATTGACGGCAAACAGTACACGCCTCAGGAAATTTCTGCGATGATCCTGCAAAAGCTCAAGGCTGACGCGGAAAGTTATCTGGGTGAAACCATCTCCCAGGCTGTTATTACCGTTCCTGCATATTTCAGCGACTCACAGCGTCAGGCAACAAAGGACGCGGGTAAAATCGCGGGTCTTGAGGTGTTGCGTATTATAAACGAACCCACTGCGGCTTCTCTTGCCTATGGGCTTGACAAGGAAAAAGATCAGAAAATACTGGTTTTCGACCTTGGTGGAGGTACGTTTGACGTATCAATACTTGAGATAGGTGACGGTGTTTTTGAAGTTCTTGCAACCAGCGGCAACAACAAGCTGGGCGGTGATGATTTCGACCAGAGGATTATTAACTGGCTGGCCGATGAATTTAAGAAGGATTACGGAATTGATTTAAGAAATGACAAAATGGCAGCTCAACGATTAAAAGAAGCTGCTGAAAAAGCAAAAATTGAATTGTCCGGAATGGCCACCACAAATATTAATCTACCGTTTATTACAGCTGATGCCTCGGGGCCGAAGCATCTTGATATGACACTGACCCGGGCTAAATTCGATGAACTGACAGCCGATCTGGTTGAGAAAACAATGGAGCCCACACGGATAGCCTTAGCCGATGCGGAACTCACTCCGGCAGACATAGACAAAGTGCTTTTGGTGGGAGGCTCCACAAGAATTCCTGCCGTGCAGGAAGCTGTGAAGAAATATTTGGGCAAAGAGCCTTTCAAGGGAATTAACCCTGACGAATGCGTAGCCATCGGTGCTGCCATTCAGGCAGGCGTCCTCTCCGGTGAGGTTAAGGATCTATTGCTCCTTGATGTTACTCCGCTATCCCTTGGTATTGAAACATTGGGCGGTGTATTTACAAAACTGATTGAAAGGAACACTACAATTCCCACAAAGAAAAGCCAGGTATTTTCAACTGCCGCCGATGGGCAGACCAGTGTTGACATCCGTGTGTTCCAGGGTGAAAGGGAAATGGCTGCGGACAACAAACTGCTGGGCAACTTCCAGCTTACCGGAATACCGCCTGCACCAAGAGGTGTGCCTCAGATAGAAGTAACATTTGATATAGATGCCAACGGTATTGTGCATGTATCGGCCAAGGATTTGGGAACAGGCAATGAGCAGAAAATTACAATTACAGCTTCATCAAACCTGACTGAAGATGAAATCGACAGGGCGGTTAAGGAAGCTGAAAGGTTTGCTGCCGAAGACAAGAAAAGGAAAGAATTTATCGAAGCAAAGAATAATGCCGATTCATTGATTTACCAGACGGAGAAAACTTTGAAAGAGCTGGGTGACAAGATTGATCCTGCCGATAAGTCCAATATTGAAACAGAACTTAACAACCTGAAGGAAGTTGTTAAGACCGATAATGCGGAATCAATAAAAGCTGCCACCGAAAAGCTGAGCCAGGCTTTCTATTCAGTTTCACAGAAGATGTATCAGCAAAATCCCGGTGCGGCAAATGCAGGTGGTTTTGATCCGGGAGCAGGAGCAGACACAGCAGGCGGCACAGGTCAGGATGATGTATATGATGCGGACTACAAGGTAGTGGATGATGAAGATAAGTAAGGAAACTGAAAGACATCATTGAGCCGCTGAAGAATAAAGCACGCAACAAGTCAAAGGTTTAACTTTTTACCTTTGACTTGTTTATTGGTTACAGTTTACACCACAACCTGATTCAGGTTCTGCCGGGGCAGCTATTTCCCCTGGGCATGCACGCTTTTATTGAAGTTGGAATATAAATGTGCTATAATCTTTGAGTTGTTCGCTGCCCTTTAAAACCAGGTACAAAGACCGGGTAGTGAAAAAAGGAACCCCTGGCTTTAACAGAGGGGTTTTAATGAGTAAGACGAAACAACTATGGGGGTTGGTCCAATTGTCGGAAAAAAGAGATTATTACGAAGTGCTTGGCGTGGATCGCAATGCAAGCGATGCCGATTTAAAGAAAGCCTATCGCAGACTTGCCAAAAAATACCATCCTGACATAAACCCCGGCGACAAAGAAGCAGAAGCGAAGTTCAAGGAAATAAATGAAGCCTATGGAGTACTCAGTGATCCTCAAAAAAGGCAGCAATATGACAGATTCGGCCATGACGGAATGAATGGAATGGGTTTTGGTGGCTTTGGCGACTTCGGATTTGGTTTTGATGATATTTTTGAAAGTTTCTTTGGCGGTTCCCCTTTCGGAAGAAGTACCAGAAGACAGAACAGAGGCCCAAGGCGGGGTGCTGATTTAAGATATACACTGGAAATTGATTTTAACGACGCAGTATTTGGAACAACCAGGGAATTTAAAATAACCAGAATGCAGACATGCGGCTCTTGCGGAGGCTCCGGGGCAAAATCCGGTTCATCCCCTCAAACCTGTAAACGCTGTAATGGAACCGGACAGATACGTCATGTACAGGCAACGCCTTTTGGCCAGATGGTAAATATGAGAACCTGCGATATGTGTAAAGGGGAGGGTACAATTATCAGCAACCCCTGTGAACAGTGCCATGGAAACGGAAGAGTTCAGAAAACCTCCACAATTAAAGTAGATATTCCTGCAGGTATCGATAACGGACAGACAATATCGCTCAGGGGTGAGGGAGAATCAGGCATAAAAGGAGGCCCTTCCGGGGATTTGTATGTTAATATTCGTGTAAAACAGCATCCTATTTTCAGGAGAGAAGGGTACGATGTTATTTGTGAAATGCCCATAACGTTTACCCAGGCGGCACTAGGAGCGGAAATTGAGATACCCACCCTTGAAGGTAAAATGAAATATGAAATACCTGAGGGTACTCAAACAGGCACTATTTTCCGCATCAGGAACAAGGGCATAAAGCATTTGCGTTCCAATTCAAAAGGAGACTTGTTTGTTAAGGTTAACGTTGAAATACCCACAAAGCTTACGGGAAAGCAAAAGGAAATACTGCGGCAGTTTGCGGAGGCAAGCGGAGATGATGTATTTGTTCAGCGCAAGAACTTTTTCGAACAGGTTAAGGATTTGTTTCAATAATGCTTAAGATGTTGGAATGATACTGTTTAAACCGTTGCATTTGCGCGATGTGGAAAAAGTGTTTAGTAATTTAAGTATATTAGCGGGAGATTTTAATGAAGTGGCTGGAAGTTGAAATTACTGCCGAACCTGAATGGCAGGACACAATATCCGAGATATTCATGGATTTGGGCATACAGGGAATGGAAATTGTTGACCCGGAGGCATTCCGGGCAGTGCTTGAAAAAAACCGGTATCTGGACTATGCGGATGATGTTTTTATCGACAGCTTCGGTGATAAGGTTGTTGTGCGGGCGTATTTTCATGCCGATTATGACACGTCCTTTCTTGAAAGGCAGCTTTCAGATGCTTTTGACATGCACAATATTGATCCGAATCCAAAGCTATTGTTCCGTGTTAGAGATGATTCTGAATGGAAAGACAACTGGAGGAATAATTATAAATCATTTTTGATTTCTGAAAGAGTCATTGTAAAACCATCATGGGAAGCATGCAATTATGAAGACGGCCGCGTAGTTGTGGAAATTGATCCCGTGATGGCTTTCGGTACCGGAACCCACGAAACAACCCGCATGTGCGCTAAGTTTATTGATGAATTGATTAAGGGAAATGAATATATACTTGATTTGGGTTGCGGTACGGGAATTTTAGGAATAATCGCGGCTTTGCTGGGAGCTGAAAAAGTAACCTGTGTGGATATTGATGAGGCCGCTTGCTTCACAGCAAAAGAAAACATAATAAAAAATCATGTTGAAGACAAAATTTCTGTGTTGGCCGGGGAGCTTAAAGATGTTGAAAAAAGAGGGTATGATATTATTATAGTCAATATAATAACTGATGTGATTATATCCTTGATTCCGGAATTAAAAGATTACTGCAAACCGGGTACAAATATTTTCCTGTCCGGCATTATAAAGGAAAGGCGGCAGGAAGTTCTTGAAAAAGCAGCCTTACATGGTTTCCGTCCGGTTCAGGAACTGAATGAAAGGGAATGGGTGGCAATTCGCTTATGCATAGATTCTTAACAACACCTGAATCAGTAAAAAACGGTATTGTTACATTTGGCAAAGATGATGCGAAACATATGATTAAGGTTTTACGCCATAAACGGGGGGATATTGTTCTGGCATTTGACGGTTCCGGAAGGCAGTATGAAGTGGAACTGGTTGAGGCTGAAAAAGACAGGGTTTGCGGGAAAATAATAAAGTCCTGCAGGCCGGATACGGAACCCAAAACAAAAGTCATACTGTTTCAAGGTATTCCCAAAGCTGATAAAATGGAATGGATCGTGCAGAAAACCGTTGAGCTGGGCATATGGAAAATTGTACCAGTTATCACCCAATTTTCCGTTGTAAGCATAAATGATAGGAAAAGCAGCAACAGAACCGAAAGATGGAACCGCATCTCGAAAGAAGCCTGCAAGCAGTCGGGCAGGGTCGTTATACCAGAAGTAACACCACCTGTTCCCTTTGAAGAGGCTTTAAATTATTGGAACAAAATAGCGTCTGAGGAATCGGGTGATTCATACCCGGCTGTTTTTTGTCATGAGAAGGAAAGGAAAAATTGTTTGAAAGAATTATTTAAATGTTATAATATAAAATGTATTAAAACTATCGGGGTTTTTATCGGCCCGGAAGGTGGTTTTTCAGATAAAGAGGTACAGCTTGCGACAGACTGCCATATTAAACCGGTTAGTCTCGGGAAACGGATTCTCAGAACGGAAACCGCGTCTATTGCAGTATTGTCTGCTATTATGTATGAAACAGGGGAGTTGAGGGCATGAAAGAAATTTCATTTGTAATTGTAGACGATGCTATATTCATGAGAACAGTTTTAAGAAAAATAATTGAGCAGGTTGATGGTTATAAGGTTGTTGGAGAAGGCTCGAATGGTTATGAAGCAATAGCCGCGGCAAAAAAACATAAACCGGATATTTTAACTCTTGATATTACTATGCCGGAAATGGATGGAATTCTCGCAGTGCCCGAAATATTAAAAGTAAGCCCAAAAACAAGAATTATAATGGTTTCCGCGATGGGACAGCAGTCGATGGTTATCGAGTCTATCAGAATGGGTGCAAAGGATTTTGTTATAAAGCCCTTTGAAAAATCAAGGGGTTTTCATGCAATTAAAAACGTAATGGCGATATAAAGCTGCATGATTTGCCTGGGTATTACATATTTGCGATATAAAGCTGTTTGTCTGAATGTTGGATTCCTTTATTGCGGAATATCCGTGTAACAGGATATCAAAGGCGAACAGGACGTGATATAAAAGCAGCTGAGATAAGATGTTTCAGGAGGCATATAATGTTGAAAAGCATGACAGGATACGGATATTATGAATACCAGGATGATGATATTCGTATGTCCGTTGAGATTAAATCAGTCAACCACAGGTTTTGTGACGTTTATATAAGAATACCAAGACAGCTCAGCTGCTTCGAGGATAAGGTCAGATATCTTGTTACAAGTCGTGTTTCCAGGGGAAAACTGGATGTGTATATCAATTGGGAAAACATTGGCGAGGGCGCAAAGAAAGTCATTCTGGATGAAGCTCTTGCCCGGGCATATTTTGATGCTATGAATAAACTTGCGGATGATTTGGATTTAAGGGAGGATATTTCACTGTCCGTACTGGCAAGATTTCCGGAAATCCTCAGAATAGAGAAAAAAGAAGAGAATAATGATACTGCCTTGGAAATACTACAAAACTCAGTTAACAAAGCAATCGACATGCTTGTGGAAATGAGGAAGACAGAGGGGGAAAAACTCCTTATCAGCTTAATAAGTATTTGCCGGAACATAGAAAATTACAGGGAAAAGCTATTGAAACGAGCCCCTTATGTGGTTCTTGAATATAAAGAAAAGCTGGCTTCAAGGATAAAGGAACTTATTGAAGTCAATATGATTGATGAGACAAGAATTGCCATGGAAGTTGCTGTTTTTGCGGACAAATGCAGTATCAATGAAGAATTGGTGAGGTTAAAAAGCCATGTTGAGCAATTTGAGGATATAATAAAATCGGATGGTCCCGTTGGTAAAAAGCTGGAGTTCCTTGTTCAGGAAATGAACAGGGAAGTTAATACAATCGGATCGAAAGCAAATGATCTGGACATTACAAAAATAGTGGTAAATCTTAAAAGTGAAATAGAAAATTTAAGAGAGCAGATACAAAATATTGAGTGAACTCGAAAAAGCAATGGATTTTAAAAAGTAAAAGCGCCTGTAATATTTAAAAGGTATATAATAAAAAACAAAATCGGGCATATGGGCATGCGTTTTATTTATAATTTGAAGTATAAAAAGTCTTGAATGCGTTTGCCAAATCCAAAGGCTTTGGGAGGCGCAAAAATACTGAAAATCATTATATGACCGTTGTGGGT
>JAAYGP010000334.1 GCA_012727625.1 Clostridiaceae bacterium | reverse complement strand
TCTTCGAAAACTTGCAAAAGAAATTGCAAAAGGCGACTGGCGTCTGTTTCTAAGTGAATATGGACTTAACCCGGCTTCCGTGGCTGATGGAAGTGTAACTGACAGAAATGTAATAAAAGATAAAGACGGCGGAAAAGTTTATGAATACTTTGAAGAAATTATGCTGCAGGGAATGGTTATAGGTGCTGCTAAGGCTGATATTGAAGAGATTCTTGATTATGTGGCTGCATTTGTCCCGAAGATCGACAATTGGTCTGTTTGCGACAGCTTCTGCATAAGCCTTAAAAAAGTAAACCATCATAAAGAGCGTGTTTGGAGTTTTTTACAAGGCTATTTACATTCAGTGAGGGAGTTTGAAATTCGCTTTGGAGTTGTCATGCTATTATGTTACTATATAGATGAAAAGTATATAAAGGATGTTCTTTCTATTCTTAATAAAATCAGGCATGACGGCTATTATGCAAAGATGGCGGTGGCATGGGCTATATCAGAGTGTTTTGTTAAACAACAGGAGCAGACAATGAATTTTTTACAGAATAATAATCTGGATGATTTTACTTATAACAAAGCGCTGCAAAAAATAGCAGAATTAGACCGTGTGGATCAAAGAACGAAAGAAACCATCCGAAGCATGAAACGCAAATAAGCAATATTCTACACTATGAAAAGAACAGCAGAGGCGACAGGGATAATTCAAATAACTGGTAATGCAACCAGTTATTAGCGCGCCACTTCAAAGAAGCCGGATATTTTATGCTTTTTGAAGTGATATTATCAAAGGATGGAGGTGTAGAACACGTGGAACTTTTGGTAGTCAGGCATGGTCAATCAGAAGCAGATATTATTAAATGCCATGAGGGGAGGGCGGATTTTCCCCTTACAGAGACGGGGGTAAAACAAGCGTTGCTATTGGCAGAGTGGATTAAAGAAAAATATCCCCCGGATTTTATATTAAGCAGTCCGTTAAAGCGGGCGAGTCAGACTGCAGAAATTATAGCAAAAAAAGTTGATAAAAATGTTTTATATTTTGAAGAGCTAATGGAATTTAATAATGGTTTACTTGCAGGCTTACCATTTGAAGAAGCAGAAATTAAATACCCTAAACCAAAGATAAGAAGGCCGCATGAAAAGTATTATGAGCAGGAATCGCTCATCGAATTTCGAACAAGAGCAGAGACAATATTATCTAAAATTGTTTATGAGTTTCCAATTGATAAAAGAATAATGTTAGTATCTCACGGGGGCATGATTAATATGCTTTTCAGAAGCTTTTTGAATCTTCCGATGAATTCTGATATTAATATAGCGACAAGTGATACGGGAATTCATTTTTGGAAGCTCGAAAATGAAACGAAGCAAATTATTTTTTCAAACAAAGTTGAACATTTATTTAAAGCTTGATACGTGCTGTACCACCTATCAGGGCGGGAAACACCTAAGTCTTGTTATAAAGACTTTCTGATAAATCATAGTTTTAGATTCCGGCAAAAGGTTGGAATTATGACTTTGGAGGCAAAAATGAAAACAGCTGAAAAAATATTATTGTTATTTGTAATTTCTCTTTTTTTTAGTTCATCCAGCATTATTCAACCTGGAAACACAAGCGATACACAATCAGCAGAACCGACAGGATCAGAAAATTCGGTGAATCCGGCAGGAACAGAAAATTCATTAAATCCTGCGGGGCCGGAAAATGTTATATCACCTTTTGTCATGTTTGAACGCATTAAGAAATCCGATGGCAATATTATCGACAGTATTCAGGTGGATAGTATTCTAAAGGCATATGATATTTATGATAAAATTGCAGAGAAAGTAGCAGGAAATGACTTTTCTGAGTCGGAATACTCCGATGCTGAAATAAGCGGTTTTTCTATTGGAAGCAAAAAGACTGCAATATTACTGTTAAGAAAAGGACATCTCTACATATATGTTATTTTTTCTAATGAGAAAGACAAATGGAAAGCCGATGGCTTTGCCTGCCACAATGAAAGATTTGAGCCGGTGCACAGATTTGAGAATTCCAGCGATGGAGAAAAGTATTGGCTGGTTATAAAACATGAGTCAAACCACGGTACGGGATTACAGATTTTTAATGAAACCTGGTATAATCCGGACGGCTCCATTGCGGCACAGTACCCAGTGGAAGGAAGTACCGAGTTTTTTCCCCAAAATATTGAACCTGCGGCTTATGCATATTTCACAGCCTTTGCAGACTATGACGGGAAAGATACAATATCCATATCCTACTCGGTGAATTTTGAATACAGTTACAAAGATAGCTTTACAAATCACAGCCATGTATATAAATTCAAAAGCGATTACAGTCCTGTGATACGCGAATACTGGAAATATGACCTGCAGACACAGCAACTTGATTTTGTTTCATGCTCTCCGGATTTGCCCGAGAGCTTCAGCACGTTGGAGCGTGAAGCCTCCCCTGCATTCGGTATTCTACAAGGGTATATCGACTTTTATAGGACAAGATTAGGAAACAGGAAAATTACCACACTGGAAGATTGGGAGAGTTTCATAGGCCAAAATGAATGAAAACATTTAATTATTCCGCCGCAATGAGGGAGTAATGATTAATAACTGTTATATAACATGCAGACTGAACGCATCATGGGTCTGCAACATTTAAAGTTTACGGTATGGAGGCAGAACATAAGGCTGGTAGATTTGCAATATAAAATGCCATAGATGTTAAGAATGATTTATCGCAAAACACCCTGCCATGGAATTTATACTGCTTGGATTTTCTTAATACTCTCTTCAAACGGGGGATATAAAATCCCTTTATCGGTTATAATTGCGGTAATGTAGCGGTTTGGGGTTATATCAAAAGCAGGATTTCTCACATAAATACCGTCAGGAGCAATTTTTTCACCTCTTATATGGGTTACTTCACTTATGTCTCTTTCTTCAATAGGGATTTCTTTTCCGCTTTTTATACTAAAGTCAATTGTGGAGATTGGGGCTGCAATATAAAACGGTATTTTATTTTCATGTGCCAGAACTGCGATTGAATAGGTGCCTATTTTGTTGGCTGTGTCGCCATTTAGTGCGATTCTGTCAGCGCCTGTTATGCAGCAGTTGATTTCTCCTTTATACATAAAATAACCAGCCATATTGTCGCATATTAAAGTTACGGGAATTCCGTCCTCTTTCAATTCATAGGCTGTAAGCCTGGCGCCTTGCAAATATGGCCGGGTTTCATTGGCAAATACTTTTATATTCTTACCTGCTTCATGGGCTGCCCGTATAACGCCGAGAGCGGTGCCGTAATCGCAGGTTGCAAGGCTTCCTGCGTTGCAGTGCGTTAATATTGTATCTTTATATTTAATCAGTTCGTTGCCGTATTGCCCTATTTTACGGTTGCTTGCCACATCTTCCATATCCATTTTTACAGCTTCCGCTAAAACAGCTTTTTTTATGTCTTCAATGCTTCTTTCCTTTAATTCATGAGCTTTTTCAACAACCCGCTCAACTGCCCAGAAAAGATTAACAGCAGTGGGACGGGTGTATTTCATTTCTTCCGCAATTTTATTAAGCTCATTGAAAAAATCGCTCTTATTATCAATTGTTATATTATTTATACCGATGGCAATACCGTAAGCTGCTGTGACTCCAATTGCAGGAGCTCCTCTTACTATCATATCCCTGATAGCTTTTGCAACCTGCCTGTAATCTGTGTATTCATGCCAGACAGTTTCTCCCGGCAGCCTTGTCTGATCGATTAGCTTAAGTGTACCGTTTTTAAACATCAACGGCCGCATAAAAACCACCCCGCAAAAAATGTAAATTATAAATACATGTTCCCGGTTCCGTCACAAGTCACCGGTCTGATGACTCAAAAAATGGAAATTATAAATACACGTTTCCGGTTCTGTTGCCAAGTCACCGGCTTGATTACACAAAAAAAGAAAATAATTATTACACAAACTCTGGCCAGTTTATATGTTTATTAAGGCAATCCACAAAGAAAGCAAGTCCGTCCGCATCCTGTTTGTCAAAACGTGACAGCACAGGGCTGTCTATGTCAAGAACCCCGATTAACCTCTCATTTTTAATTATTGGTAAAACAATTTCAGATTTTGATAATTCATCACAAGCTATATGCCCGGGAAATTTATTCACATCCGGTACAAGCTGTATTTCTCTTGTTTTCGCAGCTGTACCGCAAACGCCTTTGCCCATTGGGATGCGAATACATGCAGGCTTTCCCTGAAACGGGCCCAGAACCAGTTCGCCGTTTTTATAAAAATAAAAACCTGCCCAGTTTATATCGGGAATCAGTTGATATAACAATGCCGCGGCATTGGATATATTGGCAAGCCAATCCGGCTCACCGTTTATTAATTCTTCAAGGCATGTGATTAAATAATTGTAAAACTCTTTCCTGTTATTATAATCTATGGAATTTTGTGTAAACATGAAGGTTCTGCCTCCTGA
>JAAYGP010000333.1 GCA_012727625.1 Clostridiaceae bacterium | reverse complement strand
GAACCTTTCCCGTCCCTCTTCATTCTTTCAACAAGCTTTCTGCCCTCTTCAACCGGGTCGTAATCCCTGCTTCCGTCAATTGTCTGCGTAATTTGAGACTTTCTGATATCATTCATGAGACTATTCCCCTTTCTCCCTGTTATTGTAAATAGCTATTTGCAAAGCAGTTAACAATTGCTTGCGCTGTCCTGCATCTGTTGACCAGTTGTAAATATTATCCTTCATTTTTATGTAAAAGGATCGTTTTGCATCATCGGCTTTTGCTCCCGGATCTTTCCGGGACAGCAAATATGCCAGGCGCGCTAATGAATGGAATTTGCCCCGCTGTCAGATTCTGCCTCCAAAAGTATATTCATAAGTTTATAGATAAAAGACATGCCCGTTCTATCCTGTGAACCTGAGGCACCGCTGAATTTTAACACTTCATCGATAACTCCGGCCTTCGGTAGGACTTCATTTTCAAAAGTATTCCATTCATACACATGCCGGCATATTTCGTGACCTGAAAGCATCTGGATTCCGAAAAGGGCGACTTTGTCCTTGTTCCCCTGCTTAGCCCAGCCTTCTAGCTCTCCTGTTATTTCAGCCATCCTGCTTATGGGGAAATCGTGCCTGAAAAATCCTATGCCTGCAGAAAAAGACAGCCTGTTATTTGAAAAAATCCTGAAAGCATGCCTTAAACTCAGTGCAAAGTCTATCACATCTGCCCAGTAGCCTGCGACAAAAACATCATCCCCGCCAGAATAGACTATAACAAGGTTTCTTCCTGAATCACCTTTTGCCAGATGATTGATTGTTCCCTTGAAAAAACGTGACAGGCTTCTGGATAGGACTGCATATCGGCTTAAGGTTTCATATCTGGAAGAATATCCGGATTCTTTTCTGAACCCCTGTGAAAACAGCTGACCCAAATTATCAACATCTGCACGCAAAACGCCAAGCCTTTCAATTCCTTTTTCCCTGCCGGAATATTTCAACAAATCCTTAAAATCAAATGATTCAGTTGTATCTTTGTCCCTGCAGTAAGCATAGTCTCCAACCCATAGCCTTACTGAGCTGTTAAGGCCTGTCAGAAGATGGTTCTTTGAATAAATACGCCTGAATACACCCGAATTTTGAAGTTCCCTTGCTTTTTTTAAACTGGTAATGCAAAGGGAGGCAGAACCCTTAAAGGCCGGAAGCTGAAGCTCATTATCTTCTGCCTCTTTTCTGACAGCAAAGACCGTCCAGGTTTCTTCCCTGTCATTCTCCTTGTTTACAAGTCTTGAGCCAAGCTCATAAAGGCTGAGGCAGGCTCTGCACACGTCGCCCTTAAGCCTTCCTGCGGTACTTGAAACAAGCAGGGATGACGTACCGCATACGGTACACTCCCTCGTGCCGTACTCGGGCTTTTCCGGTTCAAACAGTCTTTCCAGCTGTTTTTCCGAATAACGGTTTAATTTCTGAATTCCAAGTTTCTGGGAAACACTTTTAAAAACAGGTGCAGTGCCGGGCGAGTCGTATTTCCCGGAGGACATGAAATTAGCCGGGCTTGCCTCTTCCCACGCAAGGGCAAGATACAGCTGAGTTTTAAAATATTTCAGAAGATAGTCGTTATAACATTCATGGGCTTCGGATAGAATGGTTTTTACTTTTTTGGTGTTGGGCAGAAGCAAATAAAACCCTCCGCCGCCTGTATACAGCAGGTTCATGAGGGATAGTTCCAATGCTTCAAGCAGTTCGTCAGCCATTTGCTCAAGAATAAGCTCAAGATAGAAAGAACGGCCTCTCAATGATTTTAACGCTCCCTTGGAGCTTATCCTGTAAATAAAGTCCTGTATGCCCGACATGTCTGCGTGGGCAATCAGGAACAGTTTTTCCTGCCTTAGTTTTTGATTGTTCTCCATGCATAACTCTTTATAATTTGTTATATTATTTTCTTCAAACCAGTCAAACATGCAGGATGCCACGGCAGCAGTGAGTCTTGAATGGTCAAACAGAGAAATATCAGATATTTCTTTATTTGATGTACTTGACGGAATATATGATGTATAAGCTTCAAAGATATTGTTTATTGAGTTTAAGTATTTTGAATCATCAAACGGAATAGCTTTCAGTGAATTGTTCATGTCCTCATAGAG
>JAAYGP010000332.1 GCA_012727625.1 Clostridiaceae bacterium | reverse complement strand
GGGTTGGATTGTCTATCTTTTTCTGCTTTGAATACGACTCAAAATTATTGTTTTTTAAATTAACCGATATGACCCCAGCATAAAGTCTGGCTTTTCTGAGACGCATACCCACCGTTTCGCTAAGGGACAGAATATAAAGCCTGGCTGTTTCCCTGTCGGTAATATCAAAACCGGTTGTGGTTTCATTGCTTATGTCCTTTTGATCCGTTTGCCCGGATTGCACAGGGGAAGCATCATAACCATTCGCATATTCCCAAATCATTCGGCCATATTTTTTAAACTGCTTTTCCAAAATTTCGGGGTTTGTATTAGCCAGGTCACCAATGGTTTTTATGCCCATCCTTTCAAATCTGGCTGTGGCGGCCTTGCCAACCATGTAAAGCTCAAACACGGGAAGTGGCCACATTTTATCTTTTATTTCATGGGGAAATAAGGTGTGTATCATGTCAGGTTTTTTAAAATCCGAAGCCATTTTGGCCAGAAGCTTGTTTTCAGATATGCCTATGTTTACAGTGAACCCCAACTCGTCACGAATCCGGTTTTTTATTTCATAAGCAAGGCTCATGTAATCATCCCCATAAAGCAGCCTTAACCCTGTTGCATCAATAAAACATTCATCAATGCTGAATTTTTCAATGTCGGGAGTGTATGAAAGCAAAAGATCGGTCATAGCCTTTGATTGCATGGCGTAAACTTTATGACTTGGAGGCACAATAACAAGGTTGGGGCATTTTTTTAATGCCTTAAAGACCGGCTCCCCTGTAACAATACCATATTTTTTGGCAGGAATGGACTTGGCAAGAACAATACCATGCCTCTTTGCAGGATCCCCGCCCACAATGGAAGGAATGGTGCGCAGGTCGACTTTGCTTCCTTTCCTGAGCCGTTCAATTGCTTCCCAGCTCAGGTAGGCAGAATTTACATCAATATGGAAAATTATCCTCTTGTGTGCTTTCATTTCAACACCTGAATATCAGATTATTGCCGGTTCTGTTTCAAAGGCTTATGCGACAGATGAACTTCAATTAAAATAAGCTTCAGGACTTCCTGCCTGTTTTTTATACATATATTTTACCATACAAAAAAGAAGGGGGGTATACCTCCCTTCTTGCTGACAGCAGTGTCTTGGCATGAGCCACCTTGCTTTTCCTTACCCGAAACACATTACTTCCTGGCATGCTTGCCACATTTGTCTTCTTCCTCTTCTCCCTCAACCGGGAAATCAAACATCTGGGGCGGGAAAAACTGATCAAACGGGAAGTCAATAGTTTCAAACAAATCGCATGGATTCTCATCCGTAGAGGAAACACATTCCTGGGTCGGGAAGCAGAAATTAAATGCAGGAATTAACAGCTGAACCAATCTTGTCAGTTTGATAATGGAGAAAAGACCAATTGTGACAACAACACGCCTGGTTGGCGCAATGTGTGCACTATCGGCAAAGCCGTCAAATTCTTCATTATCTTCAAAACCAAAGGGACTTACATGGTGGCAGCGTTTACGTTTAATTCTGGCATTTAACACCAGCGGCTCTGCTACTTCAACTGTTACATTCGGTTTGTTATCCTGCTGCATTAACACGCCGCAGCCGTCATCTTCGCCTTTCGGGCTGCACATATCAGTGTCGGATGCACTGAATATCTTAACCTGCCCTTCCGAGCCAAACAGGATGATTGTCTTGCTGAACCAAACAAATCCCACTTTCGGATCGGAACTTTCAAGTTGTCCGAATTGACCGCGGAAGCAGAATTCAACCTTTACCTTTATCTTGTAGCGTACATTTACGGTAAAGAATCCTCTCTTAAACGGGACCTCATCCAGGTCAGCCAAAACCTTTACCACTTCTGCTTCTTTAACTTTAACCTTAACCGCTTTGTCAATCAAGCATTGTACATCCTCTACAAAATCCACCACGGCATCTTCTACACAATCTTTTTCCCTGCAATGATCGTATACTTTTTCTACCTGCACACAAACCGCTTCTCTTAATTTGCATATGTCCTCAGCATCGATGAGTCCTGCAACAACCTGGTCTTTTTTCATATACAACATTCCCCCAAAGTCAAAAGTATCTCAATTTCATAATATGATTAGAGAATAATTTGGTGATTAAAGAGTGCATCTTTTGTAAACTTTATCCGGCTGAATTAACACCCTTTATCATTTGCAATCATAATCACGGGAATTGTTTCATAATATGGTTATAGCCTTAAAATTTAAACCGGCAATACTTTGATATATTCTAAATCAGGACAAGTTTGCCGGTGGAGGTGATAAGATGTATGAACCTGAAAAAAAGCAATTTATTTTAAAAAACAGTTTCGGAGTATCATATCATGTGTTTTATGAGCCGTCCCGGGGCTTATGCCTCAGAATGCTGAGTGACAGTTATATCTGGTCGCGTGGATTTGTTCTTGCTTCCCATGCAGTGAATGACTTTGCGGCTGCACTTGACAATGATGACTTTCTGCATTTTGTTTTCCAGTCAAGAGACGGAAGTATCATGTGCGGGCATGGAAAGCATGGTCAGATGGAAATCCAGCCTATTCTCAACAGCAGGGACACGAACCCCTGGCCAAAGTATGTATCCTTGCTTATTTCAGGTGATACGGCCGTTATTTTCTACAAGATACGTTACAGCGGGCGCCATCTGATATCCATGCAGACGATTAGAAACGGTGCTGTCTCAAAGCCTCTGGCCATTGATTATTCAGATGGTTCGGGTCCAAACTACTCAGCATTTGTTGACAATAATGAAAAGTGCCACATTGTCTATACTATTGCCGGAAGCAGCAGAATGCACCTTTTATACAGGCAATTGAAAGATGACTTCAGTCTTTTCAATGCTCCCGGAACAATTTACAGTACAGACGGAAGCATTTATTTCCCATCTGCGGCAGTGGATCCGGACAATAAAATCCATCTTCTTTTTCAGGTGAATTATGATAATCACCATGAGATTCTTTATAAAAACATATCCTCCGTTAAGCCCGTAAAAACTCTTTACAAAGGTACCGCACCGCCTGGTTTTACAGGAATATTGCATAAATCGGGCACACTGTATTCCTTTCGGGTGACCGGCTCAGGCATACTGGCACGAAGCTCCGGAGACGGCGGGAAACACTGGTCCGGTGAGATGCCCGTAAATTTCAGCGGTGGGGAATTAATCTGTTTTATATATAAAACCAATTTCAAAAAGGAAAAAGAAATCTTCTTTTCCAGTGAAATTCCGGGTAATTTTTCCCACGGCTATCAGCTGGCTTTTTTGAACGATGATTCACAGGATATTTCCAATATAAAGGATTATATAAACACACCAGGCTGGAAATATAATATTTTTTCAAAAAGTGAAAACAAAACGACTGACAGGGGGAGAAAAATATCAGACATTAAAAATCAAGGCTTATCAACTGATGACATATATATAAAAAAAATAGAAAAGAAATTGTTGCAACTGCAGAGC
>JAAYGP010000331.1 GCA_012727625.1 Clostridiaceae bacterium | reverse complement strand
CATGACCAGCCATATACACTTTATGTCAACCTAATATGGGTGGTCTATTTGTTATGCGCTTTTTTACTTACTAAAATTTTTTAACTTTTCTCAAAAAAACCCTTGACAACAATTAGCTGGTCTTTTCATTAACCAGAATCATTGGTTTTACTCATCATTTCAAATATTGAAATTTGAATTTTTCCAGCAATATTCCCTCTTAATTTGTTCAAGTCATAAATCCCGATTGTAAATCCAGTTCATAATAGTATTCCCTAAAGCAGCCTTTTAAACTCACTTAATACTACTGCCTGAGATTGCGGATTCCGTTAACAGGCATTGAGCGTCCTTGTTTTCGCTACTGCTTATAAAAATTTTTTCCAATCCAATATTCGATGTGTTTTATTCAAAAAACATGGTAAAATGAAAACAAAAAGGGGTTTTCTATATGAAATATATAATTCGCCAGCGAGTTTTTTCCCTGGGAGACAACTTTACAATTAAAAATGAGTATGGAGAGGACTGTTTCAGAGTATACGGCAAGGTTTTTTCGTTTGGAAACAAGCTTCGTCTTACCGATTTGCAAGGTCAGGAATTGTATTATATAGAGCAAAAGCTGTTCAGGTTTCTTCCCGAATATACAATCTATCAAAATGGCACCCCTGTTGCAAAGGTGAAAAAGAACTTCACCTTATTCCGTCCAAGTTTTGATTTCACAAGCACTTTCGGCAATTATAACATAGACGGTAATTTTTTCGCCTATGACTTTAACATATTCAAGGATGGTGTGCCGGTTGCCCTGGTATCAAAAAAGTGGTTTTCCTTTTCAGATACGTATGGGGTCTCAATCTCCGACAGTGAAGACGCGGCATTTCTGCTGGCGCTGGTTATAGTGCTCGATCAGATATATCATGACGGAAATAAGTAAAAGCGTGAAAAAAGCTCCACCGTGTTTATAAGTGGAGCTTAAACCGTAAATCCGGATATTGCGTTTGAAAGATAAGTTTATCCGTTTAAAAGGATTTTTTTACTTGCTTTTTTGTTTTTTGAGACAAAACATTAAAATATATCCGCAATTAATGTCCCGGCTAAGCAGAATACGATGTCCGGATTAACATGCATTCTATCCTAAGTTCTTAAGTCGTGCTATATAGTCCAGCCATCATGGACGATTCCAACCAGGTACCATATGCCGTCCTTTTCCTCAAAAACAAGCTTTAAACTTTCCCAGTCAAAACCTTCGTACTTAGGGTCGAAACCTGAAAAATAATATTCCATCATCTTTGCTTCAGGATAGACCTCAAAAATATTATTAAGAGTGTTTCCTCTTGCTATATACCTGTTATATGCCTCCTCTTCGGCGTTTAAAAAATCCTTGTCATAAACGAATTTTGAAAAATACTCTTCAAATGTAAGCTCAATATCTTCACCTGAACCATCATATTTCCCCCAATTATACACCTTGTCGCTTTTTAGCAGTGTCTTTACTTCCTCAGCGGTAAAAACAAGATCAGTATCAATATTCACATAGGTATACGGAGAAAACCTTAAATTTTTATCAGGATGAATTACAGACGACAACCATTCCATATCCCTGTCCCTCAAAGCTTCAAGGGTTCTTTTGCCTAATTCCCGTATTTTGATTTCGATGGCTTCAGAAGTATCGTCCGGGGATTTAATGAAGTCTTCATTCCTTTCAAACGGCAAGTCAAACACAGCATGGGTGTAAACTTCCCTTTTTTCTCCTTCTATTAAAAACTGCACCTTTTCAACATAAGAAAGCTCTGTTAGAGAATTTACTATGGAATTAATTAAGACTGACTCAAAAGCTGTTCCTCCCGGATTGTTGTCAACAAACTCGGATGAAAGATTTAAGCGGCACACACCATCTATGGTTTCACCCGAGAGCAACCTGGAACCCTGGGGGATTACTGCTGTTTTTCCGCTTTCTTCAGGTCCTTTCATAAGTTCCTCAAATATAATTCTTTCAAGCTGAGCGTCATTATATACTTCAACCAGTCTTTCTTCGGGTACAACACAATCGGCGTTTAAGTTAGGAAAATAAAGAGTTAAGGTAATTTCTTTTTTCTCCGGCGGCGTTTGTGTAATGTCGGGTTTTTCTGTTCCCTGTGTTATAGTCATATTATCCTGTTGCTGATCCGCCGGGTTATTTCTTAAAAAATCAAATTTCATACCCATGGAAAAAGCCAGCCAGGCAAAAACCGCAATCAGGAATACTGAAAATGCAGGTTTTAAAATTCCAAGCCCGGTTGCTTTCTTTTTCCTTCTTTTTTTAGTGTATCGATTTTTATTCAATGTCCCCACCAACCTTTCAGTTAACAATTCATCGACTTTTTCCTCTGTTTCAAGGTAATCCCCGATACTGCGCAAAATCTCATATTTCTTTCGGCAGTTTTCACATTCTGTCAGATGATTTTGCATCTTTTCCTTTTCTTCCTGTGTTGCATTGCTTTCCAGGAAATAATCAAAATCTTCAATTGAGTAATGACTTTTCATGCCCAATCACTCCTGTGTCTATCCAGATACATTCTGCAAATGTTTTCCTTCGCTCTTAAAACCCTCATCCTTGCTGCTTCTTCAGATATTCCCATAATGTTTCCTATCTCAAAATATGAGAAACCTTTCACATATTTTAAAATCAGGGGAATTCTTTGTTTCTCCTTAAGTTTATTAATTAAATATATTATTTCACTGCGAAGTTCGGCTTTTTCATATGCTTCTTCGGGATTATATGTTCCGTCCGCTTCCATATAACTTAATTCTTCATTTATGGGCATTTCTCTGAGTTTATTTTGTTTTTTCATGTAGCTTCTGCAAATATTTAAAGCTATACGGAATATCCATGTTGAAAACATAAATTCATCATTGTATTTGTCAAGATTATTATAGGCGCGGATAAACACCTCCTGAAGCAGTTCTTCGGCAATTTGCCCCGAATGGGTCGTCTTCACAAGGAAACTGAACAATTTATTTTTGTAAAGCTCTATAATTTCTTCAAAAGCCTTTACATCACCATTAAGGGTTTTGTCTATAAGCGCTTTTTCATCTGCCATTGCAACACATCCAAAAATAAGCCTTACTGTTTATAACACTGCGACATATCTAAATATGTTAAAGTATTACAGCGGATTTTACCGAACTAATTATTCTATCGGCTTAAAACCACGATTTATAGTATTGCCTTTTTCTCTTACAATATCTTATACTTAATATTTCAGAAAACGTAACGCTTTTCAGGCGAAAAATTTCATGGAAAATAAAGGGCTTTCATTTCTGTGCCCAACATGCTTTTTGCATGGAGGTAATTTGTCCTGCAAAAAGGTGCCATCGAAATCCTGGAAAAAAGCACTCCGATTATGAGAGATAAACGCGGCATTCCTGTGTTTCAGGATGGTCAAATCGCTGAACACAAAGCAACTTTTTGAAAACTAAAGCCTATAAGCTTTTTTGCTTATAGGCTCTAATTCAGCAATTTGGCGCGCCCGGCAGAGATCGAATCCACAACCTTCT
>JAAYGP010000330.1 GCA_012727625.1 Clostridiaceae bacterium | reverse complement strand
TTTATATACAAAAATGCGTAGCATTTTTACCTTTTTGGCTATACATTAGGAAAATTAATTAAGCTTTAAACTACAGTAAAAAGGAATAGAAAATAATTTGCCCACGTTTACTTGACACAAACAAGTTTTTATATTCTATTTGTATTTGCTGTTAAATTTATATATAATTATAGCATGGTTTAAATGTACCCCAACCTCAAAAAGTAAACTTATAAGCCATAAAACAAAAAGTGAATTCTGAATTCCGGTTAAAAATCACATGTTGTTATGCAAACCACAAATCCAGTAAGTGTATTTTTAAACCGTTAATTAGATGGAAACACAATGTGGCGGGTACCAATTTCACAATTCAGACGATTGTTATGAAATATGGAATAAGGCGGGAGATATGTTATGGGTAGAAAAAATGTGGAGTATTACAGAGTACATAAAATAACTGATTTAAGAGACATGGTAAATCAAAGCGTTGAAAGGTATCCCAATTGTAATGCATTCACAATAAAGGATTCAGAAGGAAATTTCCAGGGCATAACCTTTACACAGCTTAAGGAAAAAATGAACATACTGGGAACAGCCTTTGTGGATTTGGGTCTTAAAGATTCCTTTGTTGCTGTACTTAGCGAAAATCGTTTTGAATGGTGCTTAACATACCTTTCGGTTGTAAACGGGGTTGGTGTAATTGTTCCGCTGGACAAGGAGCTTCCGGAAAACGAAATAGCTTCTCTTCTGACTCGTTCAAATTCAAAAGCCATAGT
Organism: Clostridiaceae bacterium; assembly: GCA_012727625.1. GTDB lineage: Bacteria > Bacillota > Clostridia > DSM-8532 > DSM-8532 > JAAYGP01. The sequence goes on along the minus strand of JAAYGP010000330.1, from coordinate 5,251 downwards.
AACATCGGCAAATTATCTGGACACAATAATAAAAATCAAAAGCAGCTTACCGGGACTTGAATATGTAATATGCATGGATGGCATTGATGGCAAGGATGGCTGCCTGTCATTGAATGATCTTATGGAAAAAGGCATTAGGCTTTTGGAAGATGGCGACAAAAGATACATCGATGCCGAAATTGACCGGGAAGCCTTAAGCATGTTGATTTTTACATCAGGAACAACCGACAAGTCAAAAGGGGTAATGCTTTCCCATAAAAATGTATGTCACGATATAATGGCGGTTTCCCAGTTAATTTATGCCGATACCAGCGACAGCATACTGTCGATTTTACCTCTCCATCATACTTATGAATGTACCGCAGGCTTTCTGACAATGGTTTACCTCGGGATTTCCATAGGATTTTGTGAGGGTTTAAGGCATATCGCAAAAAACCTGCAGGAGTACAAACCCACCCTGATGATGTCTGTGCCGCTTATTCTTGAAACAATATATTCTAAAATAATAAAGAAAGCAAAAAAGGAACACCGTTATCAAAAATTCTTATTCGGGCTTTTCATTGCTTCTTTGCTGAACAAGCTTGGGATTGACATAAGAAGAAAGATTTTCAGGGAAGTTCATGATAATCTGGGCGGAAACCTTAGAATTATCATATCCGGCGCGGCAGCATTGAATCCAAAGATTTCAAAAGCTTTACGCTCGATGGGCTTTAACATTTTACAGGGTTATGGGCTTACAGAATGTTCTCCAATAGTTACCGTCAACCGTCTTGAGATATACAATGATCAATCGGTTGGTCTGCCGCTTGCGGGCGTTGAAATAAAAATTGAAGTTCCCGGAAACGACGGTATTGGTGAAATTCTTGTCCGGGGCGACAACGTAATGATTGGATATTACAACAACCAGGAAGCCACAAATGAAGTTTTAAAGGACGGATGGCTTTACACCGGTGATTACGGGAGCATTGACAAAAATGGTTTTTTGTATATAACAGGAAGAAAAAAGAATGTTATTGTTACAAAGAACGGGAAAAATATATACCCCGAAGATATAGAACTGTACCTTAACAGAAGCGAATACATAAAGGAGTCCCTGGTTTATGGTGTAAACAAGGATGAAGAGGAAGAGACCCTGGTGTGCGCTCAGATTGTTCCCGACATCGAACAGATAACCGAAAAGACGGGCAACACCCCCACAAAGGAGGATATTCTGAAAATAATCCAGGCGGAGGTTAAAAAGGTAAACAAAAAGCTGTCAAACTACAAAAAAATAAAGCATTTTGATATACGCGAAGAGGAGTTTGACAAAACAACAACCAAAAAAATTAAAAGATACGTAGAGCTGATTTCGCTTAATATATCAAACCTGGCCAACAAGTTTAAAAACAAGTAAATTTAAACTTGTTACGGATAAGGGATATAAAAAAACTAAAAACACGACAACATATTCATATCGTTACTGTTTGAGAGCAGATAATATATTTATTATGGAAATGTTATGTTATCCCTTTCCATTTCCGATCCTGCCTTAAAACAGTGAAATTACACTTAATTGGAGGAATAATGCTTACAAATTATCATACTCACAGCATGTTCTGTGACGGAGAAATGATGCCTGAGGACTATGTTAAGTCTGCAATTGAAAAAGGTTTTAAAGCCCTGGGGTTTTCAGGGCACGCGCCGCTGAATTTTGAAACAAGCTGGGCAACAAGCGAAGATAATTTTCAGAAATATATTGAAACCATAATTTATTTAAAGGAAAAATACAAGGATATTATACAAATTTATCTTGGCGTGGAAACAGATTACTATCCAGACTGTAAAGACTTAAGGGTCATGCCTGAAATTGATTATACAATTGGAGCAATCCACTTCATATATGACGCAAATACAGGGCGTGAATTTGCCTTTGATGGTTCAGGAAAACAATTCCTGGAGACCAGGGATGTGGTTTTCAAAGGAAACATAAGGCTCATGGTTGAGACATATTACAATATGATTATTGAAATGATTACAAACCAGACACCGGATATACTTGCTCATCTTGATATTTTAAAAAAGAACAATGCCGGAAGCTGTTTTTTTGATGAGTCTGAACCCTGGTATAAAAACATTGTAGAGAAGACACTGGTCAAAGTTAAGGAGCATAATATCATAGCAGAAATTAATACCGGAGGAATCTCCAGAGGATATACAACAGAGATATATCCGTCATTCTGGATTATATCACTTATGCGTGAAATGGATATACCCATAATTCTGAACTCGGATGCTCATCATCCGGACTGGATTGACACATATTATACCGAAGCAGAAAAAATCCTGGCTTTGGCAGGATATAAAAGTCAGCGTATCCTATTGGACGGAAAATGGCAGGACGTGCCTTTGTGAACTGCCTGCCATTTATAAAAACAATGCCTTAAATTGTTAAAAACCATTCATCCCCATCTGCATTTTCACTTCCGTGAAATACCAACAGGTCATCATCTTAAGTCCGCATGTCCTGAACTTAAAAGCAAAAATTATACTATTTTTTTACAACAATATTAACAAGACGGCCCGGGATGACAATTATTTTGATAATCTGTTTATCTTTCAGGTAAGTTGCCGCCTTTTCATCATTTAAAGCGGTTTCTTCAATTACTTTTTTATCTGCGTCGGATGCTACCTCAATTCTATACTTCACCTGACCGTTAATCTGAACAGCCATTTCAACTGTATCCTTAACCAGCGCTTTTGGATCATATACGGGCCAGCTTTGGTTGAATACGGAATATTCGTATCCCATAACTTCCCACATTTCCTCTGCAAAATGAGGAGCAAACGGTGACAGCAGGATTATGAGATCACGAATGGCTTCCTCCATAAGCTTTCTGTTTTTATTCGGCAGGGAATCATATTTGTACAGCGCATTAACAAGCTCCATCAGCCTGGCTATAGAAGTATTGAACTGGAACTTTTCCGCATCCTCGGTAACCCCTTTAATTGCGGTATGCTGCACAAAAGTAAGCTCTTTTTCGTTTGCCCCGTATGCATCAGAACCGGGCATACTCTTTTCTTCCCTAAACTTTTCAACCAATCTGTCAACCCTGTTTACAAACCGTGAAATAGCCTTTATACCCTCATCGCTCCAGGGACCTCCCTCGGTATAAGCAAAGCCGAAAGCAAGATACAGCCTGAAAACATCCGAGCCATATTCCTCTATATATTTATCCGGGGAAACGGTATTGCCCTTTGATTTACTCATTCGGCTTCCGTCAGGACCCAGTATGGTTCCCTGGTGGATAAGGGATTTGAACGGTTCGTCAGAATCAAGATATCCCATATCCCTTAACGCCTTGGTAATAAATCTTGAATATAAAAGATGCATTGCCGCATGCTCAGCGCCGCCAACATATTTGTCCACAGGAAGCAGCTTGTTAATCCATTCCCTGTTGAATGCCTCCCTGCTGTTTTTATTGTCCGGATATCTTAAATAATACCAGGATGAGCATACAAAAGTATCCAGAGTGTCCGGATCCCTTTTTGCGGGTTTACCACACTCAGGACAGGTGGTATTTATATAAGCTTCACATTTTAACAGCGGAGACTCACCGTCCGGAGTGAACTCAACATCATATGGCAGCTCCACAGGCAGCTCCTCTTCCGGCACCGGAACAATTCCGCAATATTCACAGTGAATCACAGGAATAGGGGCGCCCCAGTAGCGCTGTCTTGAAACCAGCCAGTCCCTTAGACGGTAATTAACCTTAAACTCGGCTTTTCCCTCTTTTTTAAGTTTTTCAACTATGGCGATCCGCGCGGTTTCAGAATCCATACCGGTAAACTCCATGCTGTTGGTCAGAACTCCATATTCAACAAAAGGCAGTTCAGCCGGTTTTCCGTCTTTTCCGTTGATAACCCGCCTTATGGGCAGATTGAACTTTGTGGCAAACTCAAAATCCCGTTCATCGTGCCCCGGTACTGCCATAACACATCCTGTACCGTAACTGACCAAAACGTAATCTGAAATCCATATGGGTATTTTTTCACCGTTAACCGGGTTTACAGCGTAACCTCCTGTAAACACCCCTGATTTTTCCTTTACCGTGGACAGCCTTTCAACATCGGTTTGCTTTCTCGCATATTCCTTGTATGCTTCCACCTGTTCCCGGTATTCGTCGGTGGTGATTTCACCGGTCAGTTCACTTTCAGGAGATAAAACCACATATGTCACTCCATAAAGGGTGTCCGCTCTTGTGGTAAACACTTTGAATGTTTTGTCGCTGTTATAAACACTGAATTCAACTTCAGCACCTTCTGAACGCCCAATCCAGTTTACCTGAATTTTTTTTGTCTTCTCAGGCCAGTCCAGATCAGGAATACAGTCCAAAAGCTCCTGTGCGTATTCAGTAATCTTAAAAAACCATTGGGTCAGATCTCTTTTGGAAACCTCATTATGGCAACGCTCGCAGGCCCCGTCAACCACCTGTTCATTGGCCAGTACGGTTTTACAGCTTGGACACCAGTTGACCGGAGCTTTTTTTCTGTAGGCCAGCCCCTTTTCATAAAGCTTTAAAAATATCCACTGGGTCCATTTATAATATTCAGGGTCACTGGTAATCAATTCATAATCCCAGTCATAGGTGGCTCCCATTTTTTTAAGCTGCTTTTCCATTGTATCTATATTTTTATAAGTTGAATCCTTGGGATGAATACCGGTTTTTATGGCATAATTTTCAGCCGGCAGTCCGAAAGCGTCAAATCCCATCGGGTGAAACACATTGTATCCCTGAAGCCGCTTCATTCTTGCCCATGAATCAGTCAACCCGAAATTGTACCAATGCCCTACATGGAGATTCGCTCCGGATGGATATGAAAACATTTCAAGGCAATATAGCTTTTTATTAAGTTTTTCCCTGTCAAACCTATATAGCCTGGTTTCCTCCCATCTTTTCTGCCATTTTTCGTCTATTTTTGTTGAATATGCCATCTCTTATTCCTCCCTTGAGTTAAACTGCTATATCTCACAGCTTTTTAAGCTAAATGCCATAAATAATATACTCTATTGCTTATTATATCTTATGACCGGTCTTCCATCCTGCCATAAGTGCTCAAGATTATAATAATCCCTGTCTTCTTCGTGGAATATATGAACAACTATTTCACCATAGTCCAAAAGAATCCACCGGGCGCTGTTATATCCTTCCCGTCTCAGAAGCTTTGCGCCTTTTTCCTTCAATTTAAATTCCACTTCATCCGCAAGGGTTTT
>JAAYGP010000329.1 GCA_012727625.1 Clostridiaceae bacterium | reverse complement strand
GTGCTTTTTTTCACCGACCCGTATAATTTTGAGCATGTTAATGAAATAATCAAATCATGGAAAAGATATGCCCCAAGACACAGACTTGTTGTTTTAAGCATAAAAAACCCTTCCATGGCCTTGATTGCCGGAAAGAGATCCAGCGATGTGGAGAGTGTTTTTTTAAGAAGTGCTGCGTTAAAGCTTTCCGACGATAGAAGCAGGACTTTCTCCATCCTGGAGCAATCAGGCATACCGGCGCTGGAAGCCAACCCGGATTCTTTCACGATAGATGTTATCAATCGGTATATTAATCTGAAAATGCAGTTCAGATAAAACGCAGCAAAAACTCCACCGCATAAACGGTAAAACAGGCCGAAATGGCGCAGATTAAAAGCCCTTTTTCCTTTAAGGATAAAAACACGGCAACTATTGTCCCGGCAATCGCTGAATAAACGGACGATGTTGAAGTGAAAATATCCGGTATTGTCATGGCTCCAAGAACGGCAAAGGGAACATAGTATAAGAATGACTTAACATATTTGTTTTCCAGTTTTCTCTTAAAAATAACCATGGGCAGCATACGAATCAGGTAAGTTACCATGGCCATAATCAAAACATAATCCAGGATCATTTGGTCACTTCCTCAAGTGGATATAATTTCGCGCCTATTGTTGCGGCCACAAAAGCACATATAATTATGGCAAAGCCGCCAGAAACCCTGTTTAAAAACGGCGTATACCGAATTATGCAGCTTAATGCAACGGCGATCATGAGCACGTTGAAAACCGGGCGGGATTTTTTTGCAGGCGGAATAATAATGGCGATAAACATGGCATATATGGCTATACTGAGTGCGGAACGAAAGGTATCGGGAAGTATTGTACAAAACCCGGCACCTGTTAAGGTTCCAAGGGTCCAGCCTGTATACGGAATCGATATAAGGCCATACATATACCGTATTCCAATTTCACCGGGCTTACCGCTTGCCACAGCGAAGATTTCATCTGTTATTCCAAAGGATATAAGCAACCGGTGCAAAAAACTGAATGTGCCATCGGTTTTCTGCGAGAGGGAGAGGGACATCAAAGCATAACGCAGGTTTATAATAAACTGGGTCAATATCATTTCTATGTACGGCGCACCGGAGGAGATGAGGCCAATGCCTGCAAACTGCCCTGCCGAGGTCAGGTTTGTCATGGATATAAGCAGGGCGTCAAAAACAGAAAATCCGGTATTGACGGCCATCATGCCGAAAGTAAAGGAAACGGACAGATAACCCAGGCCTATGGGTAAGCCGTCCATGAAGCCTTGCTTAAAACTGTTTATTGATTTATGAGTACTCAAAGAATATTTCCCCTTTATAATTTTGTCTTTCCATTGCAAGTCAACAGCTGAAGTCCTCCGGGTTTTATTGTGGATACCAGCCGCTCTGATTAATCAAATTCAAGGGCTCTGCATCTTAGTCTGCTGCCTACTCTTTGCCGTTCCAGCAGTAAGTGCATATCTTATCATGGGGAAGACCTATTGCATCAAGCATATCGTTAATATTCTGATATTTCAATGACGTAAAGTTCAGTTTCTTCCCGATATATTCAACCATACAGTGGTATCTTTCCGTAGTGGGATCACTGTATTCATCAAGGGCGGTTGATTCGTTGCCCTCAAGCTTTTTTATTGCCTGCCGGGTTGCTAAATCCAGCTCGGATCTTGACCTTGAGAAACTCAAATATTTGCATCCGTAAACAAGAGGAGGACACGCGGAACGGATATGCGCCTCTTTTGCATCAGCCTTATAAAGAAGCTCAACGGTTTCCCGCATTTGAGTTCCCCGGACAATGGAATCATCGCAGAAAAGAAGCCGTTTCCCTTTTATTAATTCGTTTATTGGCATTAACTTCATACGGGCAACGAGATTTCTGACTTTTTGTGACTGGGGCGTAAAGCTTCTTGACCAGGTGGGTGTGTATTTTATAAAAGGTCTCCCGTAAGGTATTTTTGCTTCATTGGCATAGCCAATGGCATGTGCCACACCGGAGTCTGGGATGGCAGCCACCAAATCCACTTCAACATTGTCTTTTCTTGCCATTACGGCGCCATTCCGGTTGCGCATTATTTCAACATTCACACCCTCATATTCCGAGGAGGGGTAGCCGTAATAAACCCAAAGAAAAGCACATATTTTCATTTTGTCCCTGTTGGGCGGAGAAACCTGTTTAATACCATCGGGAGTAAGCAGGACTATTTCACCCGGCCCCAGTTCATATTTCATACGATAGCCAAGATTTGCAAAAGCGCAGGATTCAAAAGTAGCACAATATGCACCTTCTTTTTCCCCGATGATTAACGGGGTCCTTCCATGAAGATCCCTGGCGGCGTAAATTCCTTCCTTTGATAATACCAGCATGGTACACGAACCCTCAATGGATTCCTGGGCGTGCCTGATGCCGTCTTTGAAAGTGCTCTCCTGATCAATTAAGGCTGCCACGACCTCTGTCGGATTTAATTCGCCCCTGCTCATTTCAAGAAAATGGATAAGATTTTTCTTAAAACTCTTTTCAACCAGCTGATCAATATTGTTAATTCGGCCGACAGTGGTAATGGCATAATATCCCAAATGGGAGAACACAGTAAGAGGCTGCGGCTCATTGTCGCTTATGCAGCCAATGCCCATATTGCCTTTCATGTCTTTCAGATCGACTTCAAACCTGGAGCGGAACTGAATGTTTTCGATATTATGAATGGATCTTGCAAATCCGTTGCCTGTCCATACAGCCATGCCACCACGGCTTGTACCCAGATGTGAATGGTAGTCGGTTCCAAAATATAAATCCATCACACAACTGTTCTTTGATACTACTCCAAATAATCCTCCCAACCAGGATCACACTCCTTCACTTAATGTCGCCTGTAAAATGTCTCCATGATAGTCTTGAAGGGATTTTACCTTATCCTCCTTAAGGTGGTTTTCCCTGTATGCCTTAATCCCGTTTACACTTGCAAGCGCCGCGGTCAGGGTTGTAATGTAGGGTATTTTATATTTAATGGCGGTTTTGCGTATATAGGAATCGTCAAACTGGCTCCTCTTTCCCGCTGGTGTATTAATTACCAATTGAATTTCACCGTTCATAATGCTGTCCACAATATTTGGTCTTCCTTCAGACAGCTTTTTAACATGCTCGCATTTAATGCCCTTTTCCGTCAGAAACTTGTATGTGCCCTCAGTAGCCTTGATTTTAATATCAAGGAGCTCAAATTGTGTGGCAATATCCGGCAAATACGGTTTGTCCTTGTCGGCAACACTGATAAAAACGGTTCCCGAAACGGGCAGAGGTACCTGTGTAGCTTCCTGAGCCTTGAAAAACGCTAAACCGAAAGTATTGGCAAGACCTAAAACCTCTCCCGTGGATCTCATTTCAGGGCCTAAAACAGGATCAACTTCCTGGAACATATTAAAAGGCAAAACAGCTTCCTTTACTCCAAAATGAGCTATGCTACGGGATTTAAGCTTCTTAACGGGGGATTCTTTTCCCGTAACTTCAGACATGATAATTTCTGTTGCAATTCGCGCCATGGATATGCCGCAAACCTTTGACACCAAAGGCACAGTACGGGACGCACGGGGGTTTGCCTCAATAACATAAACCGTGTCATTTTGTATGGCATATTGCATATTCATGAGCCCGATAACCTTAAGCTCATTTGCTATCTTTTCCGTATATTCATAAATTGTCCGGATATGCTCCGGGCTAAGATTGACAGGGGGAATAACGCACGCGGAATCACCGGAGTGTATGCCGGCAAGCTCTATGTGTTCCATAACCGCAGGTACGAAGGTGTCCTGCCCGTCGGACAATGCATCGGATTCTGCCTCTATGGCGTTCTCTAAAAACTTGTCTATAAGAAGAGGACGGTCAGGGGTTATCCCGACAGCAGATCCCACGTATGTTTTAAGCATTTCATCATCATAAACAATCTCCATGCCTCGACCACCAAGCACAAAGGAGGGACGGATCATTACGGGATAACCAATATGCCCTGCAACATCAAGTGCTTCTTGCAGATTGCTTGCCATTCCCGCCTCAGGCATTGGAATATTAATTTTCTTCATCATTTTACGGAACAGGTCACGATCTTCTGCGATATCGATTGTTTCAGGTGTTGTACCTAAAATTTTAACACCGGCTTTTTCAAGTTCGGCTGCAATATTCAGCGGGGTCTGCCCGCCAAACTGGATTATAACACCAAGGGGTTTTTCCTTGTTATATATGCTCAGGACATCCTCAACGGTAAGAGGCTCAAAGTAAAGCCTGTCTGATGTGTCAAAGTCTGTTGATACCGTTTCGGGATTACAATTAACAATTATGGTTTCATAGCCCATATCACGAAGTGCAAAAGCCGCATAAACACAGCAGTAGTCAAACTCGATTCCCTGGCCTATTCGGTTCGGGCCTCCTCCTAAAATCATTACTTTTCTGCGATTGCTTGTTACAGTTTTATCTTCTGAATTATATGTTGAATAATAATAGGCAGCATCATTTACACCGCTTACCGGAATGGCTTCCCATCTTTCAACCATGTCTGCGTCAATACGCATACTGCGGATTTCAGATTCGCTTATACCCAAAATTTTTGAAAGATATTTATCTGAAAAACCGTCTTTTTTTGCTTTTATTAAAAGATCACGGGGAATGGGAGAACCTTTGTATTTTAAAATCTCTTCCTCAAGCATAACCAATTCCTTCATCTGTTGAATAAACCATGGCTTGATACGGGTAAGACTGCTTAGTTCGTCAATATCAGCTCCTTTTCTTAAAGCCTCGTACATAATAAACTGCCTCTCGCTGGAAGGCTCTGAGAGTAGCTCCAATAAATCCTTTAATTCAAGAGAGTTGTAGTTTTTTGCAAATCCCAGCCCGTACCGGCCTGTCTCAAGAGAACGTATTGACTTCTGGAATGCCTCCTTGTATGTTTTTCCTATACTCATAACCTCACCGACAGCTCTCATCTGGGTACCGAGGTGATCATGGGAATCCCTGAATTTTTCAAAAGCCCATCGCGGGTATTTTATAACCACATAATCGCCCGACGGCGTGTATTTATCCAATGTCCCGTCACGCCAATAGGGGATTTCATCAAGGGTAACACCAACCGCAAGCATGGCGGATATAAATGCAATGGGAAGCCCTGTGGCTTTAGATGCCAAAGCAGAGGAGCGGGAGGTGCGAGGATTTATTTCAATAATTACAACCCTGTCTGTTACAGGGTCGTGAGCGAATTGTACGTTTGTACCGCCAATAACCCGGATGGCTTCAACAATTTTATACGCATACTGCTGCAAACGCTGCTGGAGTTCCTTGCCAATGGTAAGCATCGGCACTGAGCAGATTGAATCTCCGGTATGTATACCTATGGTATCAATATTCTCTATAAAGCAAACGGTTATCATCTGGTTTTTTGAGTCCCTGATAACCTCAAGTTCAAGCTCTTCCCATCCAAGAACGGATTCTTCAATAAGAACCTGCCCCACAAGGCTTGCGGCTATACCGCGATTGGCCACAGCCCGCAGCTCTTCTATATTATATACAAGCCCACCTCCAGTACCGCCCATTGTATAGGCAGGACGAATTACCACGGGGAAACCAAGATCCAGGGCTACTTTTTCTGCTTCTTCCACTGAAAATGCAGGGCTGCTTCGTGGTGTCTCAATTCCAAGTTTTTTCATGGTTTCCTTGAATGCGATTCTGTCTTCTCCGCGTTCTATGGCGTCCACCTGTACCCCTATGACTTCAACACCGTATTTTTCAAGAACTCCCGCCTTGGAAAGCTCAAGACATAAATTCAGAGCTGATTGGCCGCCTAAATTCGGCAACAGGGCATCAGGCCGTTCCTTTTCAATTATCTGGGTAAGCCGTTCTTTATTGAGAGGTTCAATATATGTAGCATCAGCCATGCCAGGATCGGTCATGATTGTCGCGGGGTTTGAGTTTACCAGAACAATTTTGTAGCCAAGTTGTCGCAAGGCTTTGCAAGCCTGAGTGCCAGAATAGTCAAATTCACATGCCTGTCCGATGACAATCGGCCCTGATCCAATTATTAATATTTTATCAATGTCAGTACGTTTAGGCATAATAAAGCTCCTTGTACGGTAGATTTATCAATTACACCAGTTAAGTTCCTGTTCAATAATCAGGAAATATTCTTATGATCATCAGTTTACATTTCCGTCTGTTCCGAAATTGCGGACAAACAGATTATTTAATGCTTTAGCCTGTTGCAGAGTTAAAATACAACCAACCTTTATTATATAATAATTTATGCCCTAATACACAACAAATTTTAATTATTATTGAATCAGAAAGCTTTCACACCTGGACTACTTTATTCACGACAGTGAAAATTCAGGTCGCTAATTCTCAGTAACATAATACTGAACGAGCTCGATAAGGAATTCGAAAAGGCGAAAAGTCATAAATTATGCATAAAATTAATGTTCGAGGTAGCTTTTCGTAATAATATATAATTCAAATTATAACAATTATATTAAACATTGGAGTTGTATTATGTTAGGAAGATATGACAGACAAACCTCATTTTCTGAATATTGGCTTGAAAATAAGATACCAAAGAACAGTTGTTTGCATAAGATGCATGACTGGATTATGAATAATCTGAGTGGTGATATAAAACAGAAATAATTACCGTCGGGGAAAACGGAGAACCTGTAATAGCATTGGAGACGATGTCTGCTAATGTAGCAGATGGGAAAAAGATGGGGAAATTATTTGACCAGGAAGAAAGGGATTGCTTTCTAATTGATGAAATATATGGCGCAACAGCATATTCCAAACAGGAAGAGATAAAGAAACGACAGGGTAAAACTGAGTTTTGTATAGG
>JAAYGP010000035.1 GCA_012727625.1 Clostridiaceae bacterium | reverse complement strand
GTGTTATTTCCATCCTTCTACCCGAGTATTCAGTAGCAAAAGACATATATTGGCTTTTGGAAAGATAATGGTAATTTCTGAAATTAACAAGAGGTATAAGGCGAATTGTTGATTTTAAGCCATGGTTTCTTATTTTATAAACAACAGCAACCTGGTTTTTCATGTTACGCAGGCAGATTTTTTTGTTAATAAATATTGATCCGATACGATATCTTAACTCAGGAATATAATCATAAAAAAAACCCTCAAGGTAATGCTCACCATGAGCGACAAAATCATGGGTTTTAAATGCAGCCAGATGAAACTCCTTATTTCCTGTAATAACATCCTCATGAATTTGTGACAGAATCAGGAACCTCTCAACAGGCGGCATTAGGGAGGCAACCAAAAGTCCATGATAACGTCTTGCATTCATGCCGATTATGGTGCCGCTTGCAAACCCTCCCAGGCCATTTGTTAACAACCATTCTCTCTGTATACCATACTCAGTTGATTTCCAGTATGATTTTCCAAAAAACATCCTTGCACTTCCTGTCTGATTATTGAATTACTTTAAAGACAGCAGAAAAACTGAGTTTTTTAATTGTTTTGAAATTATAATTTTGTATGGTTTAAACTTCATCACCCGTCATTGTTGTTCATCGCTGACCATACATCAATTACCGCTTTGGCAAGTTTATAAGGATCATGCCTTACATAGCCTTTCGCAATCTGCAGCAGTTCTTTTTCAAACACTCTTATGCCCAGCTTTCTGACTTTCATTGAATCAGGCTTTACGACGGAGGCTCCGTCTGCCTTATACCGTCTGTTTATCTCATCCGGGATTTTTTGTGTGTTAACAATACAGGCGTCAATATATCGTTCCATCTCCGAATGACGGTAGATTGCCATTATGTGATCATAAACGCTGTACCCCTCCGTCTCACCGGGTTGAGTCATAATGTTTGCAACGTATATTTTTAATGCCTTTGATTTTGCGATTCTTTCCACAACATGGTCCACAAGCAGATTCGGTATAATACTTGTGTAAAGGCTGCCAGGTCCGAGTACAATGACCTGGGCGTTGTCTATTGCATCCAGAGCGCTTTTTATAGGCTTTACATTATTTTTATCCATTTTTATCTTTTTTATACGTCCCGGATGAAATTTATGATGTTCCCCGATACGGGATTCCCCTTTGATTTCCGTACCGTCCTCCAGCTCAGCTATCAGGTTCACACTTTCAGAGGTTACCGGCAATACTGTTCCGGTAACGGCCAATACTTCACTCATATTCCGGACTGCTGTTTCAAAATCATCACTGATGCCGGTCATTGCGGCAAGAAAAAGATTTCCGAAGGATTGACCTTTAAGATCCCCATCTGTAAACCTGTATTGCAGAAGCTTTTCCATTTGAGGCTCCGTATGCGCAAGTGCCAGAATGCAGTTTCGAATATCTCCCGGAGGCAGCATGCCAATATCTCTCCTCAGCATACCAGACCCACCGCCGTCATCGGCAACGGTTATTATGGCAGAAATATTGGATGTAAACTGCTTTAACCCTCTAAGCAGGGTTGATATCCCGGTACCACCGCCTATTACGGCAATGTGCGGGCCATTTCTCAATTGTGATCTGTGAACTATGTTTTTTCCAATATCAAGCATATTTGTGGACAAAGGCATATGTCCGTTCTTCGTCAGCCTGAGAAG
>JAAYGP010000034.1 GCA_012727625.1 Clostridiaceae bacterium | reverse complement strand
GTCCCACTCCTTATCATACGGTCACCCCCATAAAAGTTTTCGTCACACTTTTATGGTAACCGTTTGGTTTGGTGTGGGTCAATTTCTGTCCGGCGCTATGGGTCAATTATACCCCGGCGGTGACAACGGGCCAAGGGGCATGAATAAAGTTGCTGTTTTGGCTCATAAAACTTTTATTAACCCTTTACCATTTCAATCCGAACATACATAAGAAGCATTTAATTTATATAATATTTTTTCAAACCTTGAAGCCTTGTTTTTTGTTCTTGCTATCCGCTTATTAACTTACAAATTATACCATGCCCTGATGTATCATTTTTATACTCTGCCTATCCGCATTTTTATTTCTAAAAAACATTTTGTCAGACTGTTTGCAATTTTATACGTATGATATAATTTATTCCACAGAATTTCTATATGAATAGTTATATATAAGGAGTTGTAAATATGCCCATTAATATACCAGATATTCTTCCGGCATATGATATACTGACAAGTGAAAATATCTTTGTAATGAGTGAAGAAAGAGCAATTCATCAGGATATAAGGCCTTTGAGAATTGCCATATTTAATATTATGCCCACCAAGATTGTCACTGAAACCCAGTTGCTCAGATTGATCGGCAATACCCCATTACAGGTTGATATTGTACTTTTGCAGCCAAAGACACACAAATCAAGGCATGCCCCGGAAGAGCACCTTAAAACTTTCTATAAAACCTTTGATGATGTCAGGAAAGAAAGATTTGACGGTATGATTATAACCGGAGCACCGGTTGAGCATATGCCTTTCGAAAAAGTGAATTACTGGAACGAGTTAAAAGAAATAATGGACTGGAGCAAACACAATGTGTATTCCGTGTTCTATATTTGCTGGGCTGCTCAGGCCAGTCTTTACCATTTTTATAACATACCCAAATATCCTTTAAGGGAAAAAATATTCGGAGTATTTGAACATAAGGTTACAGTAAAAAATGTAAAGCTTTTAAGAGGATTTGACGACGTATTCTATGTTCACCATTCAAGGTATACAGAGGTGCGCAAAGAAGACATAGAAAAGGTACGGGAACTGGAAATACTGGTCGAATCAGACGAAGCGGGAGTTTATATTATAAATCCAGGGATGACAGGCAGATATTTGTAACCGGTCATTCCGAATATGATCCGCTTACGTTGCAGGCGGAATATGAACGTGATGTCAATAAAGGTATTAATATTAGTCTTCCAAGGAATTACTATCCTGATGATGATCCGGCAAAGCCGCCGGTAACAAAATGGAGAAGCCATGCCAACCTGTTGTTCTCAAATTGGCTGAATTATTATGTGTACCAGGAAACTCCGTACAATCTTGATGAATTATAGTAGCAGGCAAAGGGGATACGGTTAAATGAAGATATCAACAAGAGGGCAATATGGGCTTGAAGCATTGATAGGCCTTGCTCTTAAATCCACATCAACACCTGTGAGTTTAAAGAGTATAACCAGCGATTGCGGTTTATCGGAATCCTATATTCTTCAGATCTTTTTAATGCTTAAAAAGGCAGGGATTCTAACCAGTGTAAGGGGAGCTCAGGGAGGGTACATGCTGTCCCGGGAACCATCGCAAATAAGTGTCAGACAGGTCCTGGAAGCGGTTGAAGGGCCACTGGCACCTGTTTCCTGCATCGTTGATGACTGCAATGACCCATGCGGCCGATATAAAATGTGTGCCGCCCGTCTGTTATGGGAAAAAGTTAAAAAACGTATGGATTCTCTTGTTGATTCCATAACACTTGCCGATCTTGTTGAAAATGTTTATGCTGTAGATGCCAGAGAAAACCCTGATTATTCTATTTGAACCCGGGGGTAGTATTTAGACTTACAGGCAGGAGGTTGCAATGAAAATTTCCACAAAAGGCAGGTATGGCTTGAGAGCTATGCTGGATTTGGCAGTTTTTTCAGATGGTGAGCATGTATCTTTGAGTTGCATTGCGGAGCGGCAGAGAATATCCGTTAATTACCTCGAACAGGTTTTTTCATCTTTGCGCAAAGCCGGGTTTGTTAAAAGTATAAAAGGTGCCCAGGGTGGGTACGCATTGACGGAGGAACCATCGGAAATCAGCGTCGGAAGTATTCTGAGAGCACTCGAGGGTGAACTGGCTGTTGTGGATAAAAGGGATTCCGGGCGTAAAAGCTTAATACAGCTTTGTCTTAACGAATTTGTATGGGAAAGGATGAATGATTGCCTGAACGAGGTTGTAGACTCCATAACTCTTGAGGACCTTGCGTGTGATTACAGGAGGATAAACGGCCTTGATGCGATAATGTATCACATTTAGCATAAGCTGAAGAAGAATGCCTGATATTGTTCACACCCTAATTTCTGTTACTTAACAGGACAGATATTGTGCAATAGCGGAAACAGTGTGAATTTAATTAATTAAACTATAAATTTGTTATCAGAGGAGAATTGTTATGAACAAGAAAAAATACAGGTTTGATACACTTCAGGTCCATGCCGGTCAAAAACCTGACCCTGCCACAGGTTCCAGAAGTGTGCCCATTTACCAGACTACCTCATATGTTTTTAACAGCACCGAGCATGCCGCAAATCTTTTTTCACTGAAAGAGCCGGGAAACATATACACAAGGATTATGAACCCCACAACGGATGTTTTTGAGCAGCGGATGGCCGCATTGGAGGATGGTGTGGGCGCACTGGCTGTGTCGTCGGGATCGGCTGCCGTAACCTATGCAATTCTTAATATTATGGAAAACGGTGACAAAATTGTTTCTTCAAGGACACTGTATGGTGGTACATACAATCTTTTTTCCGCTACTCTTCCAAAACTTGGAATAAATACGGTCTTTGTCGACCCGGATGATCCTGAGAACTCCAATGCTTAAAGATATAAGAATAGTTGCCGTTGAGCCGGCAGATTCTCCTGTATTATCCGGTGGAACGAAAGGTTCTCACAGGATTCAGGGTATAGGAGCGGGGTTTGTTCCAAAGGTTCTTAATACCGAAATTATTGACGAAGTAATTCAGGTGAAAAACGAAGAGGCTTATGAAACATCAAGGAAACTTGCTTCGGTTGAGGGGCTTATGGTTGGTATTTCCTCCGGAGCGGCCGCCTTTGCCGCAATGCAATTAGCCAAAAGGCCGGAAAACCATGGGAAAAATATAGTTGCTATTTTCCCTGACACAGGAGAGCGCTATTTTTCAGCGGGTTTATATGAGTAGACTTAAATCATCTAATCTGCTGAAATGATTTACCTGGAGATTTACTCATTAAGAATAAAAATGATTTGCTATTTGACAGTATAGAAAGGCCGGTGAGTTTTAATTACTGACCGGCTCATCTTTTATATAATCAAATTTTTAATTTGCTGCTTTTTTGCTACCTTTAAGAACAGTTATTTGCAGGTCTTGATTCTCTACTTTTGCAGATATGGTGTTTAATTGCGACTTAATTTCTTTCTGCTGTGGGTCGGAATAACTCATTATTAACCGGCTAAGCCATTGGGTGCTTTCTTCATATAATCCAAGCCTTTTGCATAACTCCCCGATAATATACATACACG